>QHWF01000957.1 GCA_003222455.1 Acidobacteriota bacterium | reverse complement strand
GCGTCGGTATCTCCAGGGTCTGCTGGGCGACAGCCCGCGCAAATCGATGCAGGCGATGCTGGCGCGAGTCACCGACCCGGGCCACTATCAGACGTTTCAGCACTTCATCACGCACACGACCTGGGACTGGGACCCCGTGTGGCGCCGCCTCGTGGCGTTGCTGCCTGCGCGCGAAGGTCTGTTTGTCATCGACGATACGAGTTTTCCAAAACAGGGGAAGCATTCAGTGGGGGTCGCGCGCCAATACTGCGGCGCACTCGGCAAGATCGCCAATTGCCAAGTGGCCACGACGGTCCTTCTGTGGGCCAAGGGCCGTGCGTGGCTGCTGGGCGCGACGCTGTATCTGCCGACCGAGTGGACGCGCGATCGCGCGCGGTGCGAACGCGTTCAGGTGCCGGCGGAGGTGCGGTTTCAAGAAAAGTGGCGCCTCGCGCTGACACTCCTCCGGCGGGCTCGGGCCGCGGGTCTGACGTGCACGGGAGTGTTGGCCGACGCCGCGTACGGCGACATCACGGTCTTTCGGGAAGCGCTGCACCGGCTCAATCTTCCCTACGCGCTGGGCATTTCGTCGCATCTCACGGTTTTCCTCGGGACGCCGCGGGTCGCGGCCCCCACAGCGGCCCGCCGCGGGCGACCGCCAACGCGATTCCGCCTCCGCGACGACGTGACGCCGGTGGCCGTCAGGACCCTCGCCGCAGGACTCCCACCGCGTGCCTGGCGACCGATCCCCTGGCACAACGCGCACCGCGACACGGCCGACTCGCACCGGAAGTCTGGTTGCTGATGCAGCGGCCGGTGGACAGCCACCACGTCGCCAAGTATTTCTTCATTCATTTACCGGAGACGACGCCGCTCAAGCGTCTGGTCTGGATCGCGCACCAGCGGTGGGCCATCGAACAACAGTACCAACAGCTCAAAGACGAACTGGGGCTCGATCATTTCGAAGGTCGCAGTTATCCCGGGTGGAACCGGCACGTCGCGTTGACCGCTGTGGCGTATACCTTTTTACAGCAAGAACGGCGACACACGCGCGGCACCCCACTCACGTTCCCGGCGGTGCGCGCGTTGGTCTGCGAGATCTTCACGGCGCTCTATTTCGCCGCGAACCCCAAGCAACTGGATTACATCATTCAGCTCCGTCGCAAACTACCGCTGCGGATCTGACAAAGTAGTACTAGCAGGATGCTGAAAAAGTGACTCCCACGGGATCGACATCGTGATCTCGTCGTACTACGATGCTCCCATTCACGGAGGGAGCCTGCCGATGCGTGGAGACGACCAGCACACCGGGCATCTGTTTAGTTACCTGTCGCCGGAAGATCGGATCCCCGCCGACCATCCGCTGCGTCCGATTCGGCAGATGACCGACGCGGTGTTCGGGCGGTTGTCGCCTCGCTTTGACCGGCTGTACTCCGACATGGGTCGACCGTCGATCCCGCCCGAGCAGTTGCTGCGCGCGTTGTTGCTGCAGGCGTTGTACACCGTGCGCAGCGAACGGCTGCTGATGGAGCAGCTGCAGTACAACTTGTTGTTCCGGTGGTTCGTCGGCCTGAGTATCGATGACGCGGTCTGGGTGCCGACCGTCTTCAGCAAGAATCGTGACCGGCTCTTGGAAGGCGACATCGCGCAGGCGTTTTTCCTCGAAGTGCGGGCGGCTGCGGGGGCGGCGGGCTTGCTTTCGGATGACCACTTCACTGTGGATGGCACGTTGCTCGAGGCCTGGGCGAGCCAGAAGAGTTTTCGACCCAAGGACCGCCCGGATCCGCCGGCCGATGATCCGACGGGTCGCAATCCGACGGTGAACTTCCGCGGCGAGGAGCGGGCGAACGACACGCATGCGTCGACCACCGATCCCGACGCGCGCCTGTACAAGAAAGCCTCGGGGCAGGAAGCCAAACTGGCGTATCTCGGGCATGTGCTCACGGAGAATCGTCACGGCTTGATCATCGACGCGCTCGTTACGCACGCCACGGGGACGGCGGAGCGCGATGCGGCCGGGGCGATGATTGCCGATCTGCCTGACACCCATCGCGTGACGGTCGGCGGCGACAAGAACTACGACACGAAAGGCTTCGTGCACCAACTCCGCACGATGGGCGTCACCCCGCATGTGGCCCAGTATCCCGAGACGGCGACTCGCGGCAGCGCGATCGATGCGCGCACGACCCGGCATCCCGGCTACGCGGTCAGTCAGCAGAAACGAAAGCTGGTCGAGCAATGTTTCGGCTGGATGAAGACGGTCGGTCTGATGCGCAAGCTGCGACATCGCGGCGGCGCGCGCGTCAACTGGAACTTCATCTTCACTGCCGCGGCGTTTAACCTGGTCCGGATGCGGACACTGCTGGCCCAGCCAGCCTGACGGAACCAAAGCATGGGTATCACGAGCCACGAGCGATGCCGCCATCATCATTGGGCGAACGATAACCGAGCGTTGAACGTCACTTTTTCAGCATCCTGTTAGATTCTGTAAGTTACACATTCCATGTTGCCGCCGTTGCCGTCAATGCCATCGCT
>QHWF01000179.1 GCA_003222455.1 Acidobacteriota bacterium | reverse complement strand
GCCACAAAGAAGGCGTGTACGTTCTCGACGTGATCAACGGGTCGGGCGAGTTGATGAAGGAGCTCGATCGCCGTTTGAAGGTGATGGACCTGGTGATCCGCCACATGATCGTGCGCGTGGACCAGGAGAAGAAGGTCGTCGAGCGGACACAGACCAAGCGGCGGACCGAGTCGGAACGGCGCCGCGTCAAGCGCGGGCTGCCGCCGCAGCGGCAACCGGGCGAGGGCCGCGCGATCGAGCTCGATGAAACCGACGACGACCGGTTCGACGGAGTGGAGGTCTGATCATGGCATTTGGACAGGGACGGTCGGGAGGCGGCGGCCGCGGCCGCAACGCCGACAAGAAGACCGGCGACAAGGCGCAGGGGCAGCGGCGCACGCTGTTCCGCCGCCGCAAGGTCTGCAAGTTCTGTGCGGACAAGATCGACGACATCAATTACAAGGACGTGAAGCTCCTCGGCCCGTTCGTTCCGGAGCGGGGCAAGATCCTGCCGCGGCGCATTTCAGGCACGTGCGCGATGCACCAGCGGAAGCTGCAGACGGCGATCAAGCGAGCGCGTCAAATCGCGCTCATCCCGTATGTGACGGATTGAGATTTCCGATTCACGGACTGAGATTTCAGATTGTAGACTGCAGATTTCAGATTGGGATTGCACGTTTGACGTACAACCGCAGAGGCCGCAGATAAAATCGTGCTCTCTGCGCGTTCCGCGAGTTCTGCGTTGTTCGTCGTCGTTTCAGACGTGGATTGCAGACGAGCAATCTGAAATCTGCAATCTGAAATCTGCAATTTCACGAGGGCTTAGCCATGGAAGTGATTCTTCGAGAGCACGTCGACAATCTGGGCCGCCGCGGCGAGATCGTGAAGGTGGCCAACGGCTACGCGCGCAATTACCTGCTGCCCCGGAACCTCGCGCTGCTGGTCACCGACGGGAACAAGAAGCACGTCGAGCGTGAACGCGCCAAGTTCGATGCCAGGGAAGCGGAGGAGAAGGGCGTGGCCGACGTGATCGCTCAGCGGATCTCGAACGCCGAGATCGAGATCGCGCGCAAGGTGGGTGAGACCGACGTCCTGTACGGATCGGTGACCAGCGCCGACATCGCCGCAGCGCTGCACGCGAAGGGCTTCGACGTCGATCGGCGCAAGCTTCAGCTGCACGAACCGATCAAGAAGGTGGGTGAGTACACCGTGGCCATCAAGCTGCACCGCGACGTCACGACCCACGTCAGGGTTCGGGTGATTGCCGAAGGGCCGGAGAAGACAAAAACTTAGGGGACTTACCGCGGAGGACGCGAAGGACGCGAAGGACGCGGAGGTGAAATCCCGACGGCGACAGGATTCTACCTCCTGTCCTCCGCGTCCTCCGTGGTGAGACAGACCTCACCCTTCAGACTTCTCACTTTTTGATCTAAACTCGTTCTGCCCACCCGGATGCCTGACGTCGCAGTCGCCCAGCGAACGCTTCCGCACAATCTCGAAGCCGAGCGGTCTGTGCTCGGTGCGATTCTCCTCCACAACGACGCCTTCAACCTCGCCGCCGAGGTCATCGACTCGCACGATTTCTATCGCGACGCCCACCGCCGCATCTTCGACAAGATGGTGAAGCTGGTGGAGCGGGGCAACGCCATCGACCTCGTCACGCTGAAGGAAGAGCTCGGGCGCGCGGGCGAGTTGGACGAAGTCGGGGGCCCGGCCTACATCACGTCGCTCGTCGACGGCCTGCCGCGATCGGCCAACATCGAGTACTACGCGCGGATCATCAAGGAAAAGGCGACCCTTCGCAACCTGATCGTCTCGGCCAACAAGATTCTCACAGCTGCGTACGAGGCTGAAGACGATGCCGAGGTCATCCTCGATCAGGCCGAGCACGCGATCTTCGCCATCGCGGACGAGAAGGTGCGCGACGGGTTCGTGTCGCTGCGCGATCTCGCGCAGTCGAGCCTCGAGACCATCGAGAAGCTGCACGCCCGCCGCGAGCTCATTACCGGCGTGCCCACCGGCTTCACCGATCTCGACGAGATGACCTCCGGTCTGCAGCCCTCAGACCTCGTGATCATCGCGGCCCGGCCGTCGATGGGCAAGACCAGCCTCGTGCTGAACATCGCGCAGCACGTCGGCACGAAAACCGACATGACGGTCGGGGTGTTCAGCCTGGAGATGTCGAAGGAGCAGTTGTTTCTGCGGCTGCTCACCGGCGAAGCGCGGATCGACGCGCACCGGCTGCGCGGCGGGTTCCTCGGCGAGCGCGACTGGGGCCGGCTGTCGCAGGCGATCGGCACGCTCAGCGAATCGAAAATCTTCATCGACGACACGCCTGCGATCGGTGTGCTCGAGATGCGTGCGAAGTGCCGCCGCCTCGCCGCCGAGCATGGGCTGCACCTGGTGATCATCGACTACGTGCAGCTGATGCAGGGCCGGGGCAAGTTCGAGAACCGGACGCTGGAGCTGGGCGCGATCTCGCGATCGTTGAAAGGCCTCGCCAAAGAGCTCCGCGTCCCGATCGTGCTGCTCTCGCAGCTCAGTCGCGCGCCCGAATCCCGGTCCGATCATCGCCCGCAGCTGTCGGATCTCCGCGAGTCCGGCGCGCTCGAGCAGGACGCCGACGTGGTCGTTTTCATCTACCGCGAAGACATGTACGTGGACAAGAGCCAGCCGCCCACCGATGCCCAGGGCATGGCCGAGCTGATTGTCGCCAAGCAGCGCAATGGCCCCACCGGCCTCGTCAAGCTCGCGTTCATCCGCGAGTTCACACGATTCGAAAACCTGGCCATCGGGCGCTCGTCTCCTGACGACGGATAGCGTCCGCCTTTGCCGGCGCCGGCACGAATGTCACGATGGAACGCAGAGGCCGCAAAGGACGCAAAGAAAGACAGTACTTCTTAGCGGCCTTCGCGGCCTTTGCGTTCCACGGCGGGCGGTTACGGGGGAACACGTCTTTGCTGGGTCAACAACGAAAGGCGATCGGATTGAGATGATTCGTCCTACTGTCGCCAGAATCGACCTGAGTGCCCTCGAGTCGAACTACCGCCGCATTGTCGAGCACCTGGCCGGTGAGCGAGGCGATCGCGCGCCCGGCCTGATTGCGGTGGTGAAAGCCAACGCGTACGGCCACGGCGCAGGACAAGTTGCCCGCGCGCTCGAGAACGCCGGAGCGGATCTCGTGGCATGCGCGGACATCGAAGAAGGCGCGGTGCTGCGCGATGCGGGAGTGCGCGCGGAGATTCTGATCTTCGGCGCGCTGAGCGTCAGCGATCTCGATGGCTTGTTCGATTGCCGGCTGACGCCGACCATCTCGACACCGGGAGCGGCACGTGCCGTGCAAGCGGCAGCGGCGAGGCACAGGCAACGGGTGCGCTATCACCTGAAAATCGACACCGGCATGAACAGGCTCGGGTTCCGGTTCGACAATCTCGCCCGCACGTTGCCCGAGCTGCTCACCAGTCCGAACCTGGCGCTCGATGCCGTCTATACGCATTTCGCCACCGCCGACGATCCGGACTCGACGCTGTTTCATGAACAGCGCGCTCGATTCGAGCGCGCACTGAACGACATCGACACGCTCGCTCCGCGCCACCGCCCGCCCGATGGCGTCCGACCCGATGCCGCGAGCTCACACATCAGCGCCCCGCGGGCCGGCTCCATCGTGCCCATCGGCGCCCCGTCGTCTGGACGTCCGTACATCCATGCGGCGAACAGTGCCGCTTTACTCCGCGACTCGCGCGTCTGGTACGATCGGGTGCGTCCGGGATTGCTCCTGTACGGCATCGTGCCGCCACCGCTGGCCACCACCATCCCGCTCGCGCCGGTGATGAGCCTTGGCAGCCGCATCGTTGCCGTGAAGGGGGTGCGGCCGGGGGAAGGCGTCGGATACGGTGTGCCATTCACCGCCGAACGCGCGACGAGCATTGCGATCGTGCCGGCGGGATACGCCGATGGACTGGATCTCCGTCTGGCCGGACGCGGGTCGGTGCTGATTCGCGGCCGCCGGGCACCCATCGTCGGTTCGGTGTGCATGGACATGCTGATGGCCGACGTCACCGGCCTCGATTGCTCACCCGGCGACGAGGTGATGATCATCGGATCGCAGGACCAGGATCGCATCGACGTTCGTGAAATCGCGGCAACGATCGGGACGATCCCGTACGAGATCCTGTGTCGCGTCGGCAGCCGCATCGAGCGTGTGTACGTGGGGCAGGATCGGCGGGACAGGCGCGATGGACGGGATCGGCGGACCGAGCGGCGGTAACCTACCGGGTCCGGCTCAAGCCGGACACTCCCGAAGGCGTGCGGGCCAAAACATTTCGAATCGAAGCGCCGGTAACGCCGGTAGTGTCCGGCTTTAGTGCGCACGTGCCAGGTTCAATCCCACCGGCTTTCAGCCGGTCAGCTTTCAGCAGGTCCGATCCGTTTGGCCGCATCGGGTCATCGTGCACGTGGGCATAGGGAAGACATAATCTCCCTATGAAAGAACTACCGCACCAGGCGGCGCCGCTGCGACTTTCAGTCGCGCGCAGAGTCTACCGCCTTTCAGGCGGTAGTTCTTTCAACCGGACCGCTTAAGCCGGAACCAATGGAGTCATCCAACGCGCCGTGCTGCGAGTTCCCAACCTATCCCACCGTCTTGCCCACATTCTTAGAAATTGCCCTCGATTCACGCCGGCAGCGAATGGTCAGCCGCTGGATGCCATAATCCCGTCATGGCCAGGCGCCCGTCGATTGTGTTCGTGTGTCAGGAATGCGGCGCGCAGTCGCCGAAGTGGCTTGGTCGCTGCGCGGACTGCGGCGCGTGGAATTCGTTCGTCGAGGAGCGGGCACCGGATCCACAGGCCTCAGCGGCGGCCGCACACCGCTATTCGCTGGCCGGCGCCACCGGATCCGCGCGGCTGTACTCGGACATCGAAATCGAGCAGCATGCGCGCCTGACGACCGGCATCGACGAGTTCGACCGGGTTCTCGGCGGCGGGATCGTGCCCGGATCGCTGGTGCTGCTCGGGGGCGAGCCGGGCATTGGCAAATCAACGCTCCTGCTGCAGGCCGCGGCGAACCTGGCGCGGTCGCTTGGGCCCGTGCTCTACAGTTCGGGCGAGGAATCCGAGCACCAGATCAAATCTCGCGGTGAGCGGCTGGCCGTGGGCCGCGCGCCGCTGTATCTCCTCGCGGAAACCTGTCTGGAACGGATTCTCGAAGAGATGGCCCGGATCAGGCCGGCGCTGGTCATCGTGGATTCGGTGCAGACGGTGTTCTCGCTCAAGTTCCAGTCCGCGCCCGGCAGCATCGGCCAGGTGCGCGAGGCGGCCACGCAACTGTTGTTCGCGGCAAAAGGGCAGAACGTTCCGACGTTCCTGGTCGGCCATGTCACGAAAGACGGCAGCCTGGCCGGGCCCAAGGCGCTGGAGCACGTGGTCGACACCGTCCTGTACTTCGAAGGCGAGCGGCATCATTCACATCGCGTCGTGCGGGCGGTGAAGAATCGATTCGGCGCGGTGAGCGAGCTGGGAGTCTTCGAGATGACCGCCGCGGGCCTCCGTGCCGTCCCGAATCCATCGAAGCTGTTCCTCGCTGAGCGGCCAGCGAACGCACCGGGATCCGCGGTGCTCTGCTCGGTCGAAGGATCGCGGCCGATCCTCGTTGAAGTGCAGGCCCTGGTCAGCTCGAGCACCTTTGGCAACGCGCGGCGGATGGCGAGCGGGATCGACCAGCAGCGGCTCGCGTTGCTGCTCGCGGTGCTCGAGAAACGCGCCGGCTTGAATCTGGTTGGCGATGACGTCTTCGTGAACATCGCGGGAGGCATGACCGTCGACGAACCGGCGTCGGATCTGGGCGTGGTCGCCGCCATTGCCTCCAGCGTGCGCAACCGCGTCATCCCCGCGAGCACGGCGATGTTCGGTGAAGTCGGCCTCGCCGGCGAGGTGCGCGGGATTACGCAAGCGTCGCTGCGCGTACGGGAAGCGGCTCAAATGGGATTCAGTCGCTGCATCATGCCCGAGGCGAACCTCGACCCCGCTCTGGAGCGCGAGCCTTTCAGGCGAGCGGAAGACCGCGACCGGCCGGTCGGGGCGGCGCCGGACGATGCGGCGTTGCACCGAGCAGGTGCCTGCGAGCTGATCGGCGTTCGCACGGTCGGCGAAGCTCTCGACTTTTTAATGAGTTAGCGCATTCCGTGACATTTGATGATATCTTTCGTGCGGGCTCAACCGCCGGCCCTCTTTTTCATCGTTTTTTCATACTGATCGCGGCGGGTCCAAAACGGGGGTCCGAGCCATGACCTGGTTTCCGCTCGCGCGTGTTCTCTTCGTGGCCGCGGTCGCGTACGCGGCGGCAATCCTTCAACCGGTTCCGGTCGGTGTCCTCGCGAACGTCGGTCTCGCGCTCACCCTGTCGGCGCTGGTCGTGTTCTTCGAAGCCCGTCTTCGCGAGACGGCCATTACCCGCATCCTGGGCGCGCTCATCGGCTGTGCGATCGGGCTCGCCATCGCGCACACGATTGTCACGGACCTCTTCTGGGCCGACAACGGCGATCGGCGGGTTGAATTCCTTCATAGCTTCGCACTCATCGTGCTTCCCTACCTGGGACTGGTGCTCGGCGGCAAGCACGGCGAATGGCTGGAACCGGCGCGGCTGGTCAGCCTGTTCCGTGCCACGGGACCGCTGCGGCGGTACAAGATTCTCGATACCAGCGTCATCATCGACGGCCGGATCGCCGACGTGTGCGAGACCGGCTTCGTCGATGGGACGCTGGTCATCCCGCAGTTCGTGTTGAAAGAGCTGCAGCTGGTAGCAGACTCGGCCGACTCGCTGAAACGGAACCGCGGTCGCCGCGGCCTCGACATCCTGCAGAAGATTCAGAAGATGTCCGGCGTCGAGGTCGCGATCTCCGACGTCGATTTTCCCGACATCCGCGAAGTGGATTTGAAGTTGATCGAGCTTGCCCGCACGCTGCAGGGCAAGATCGTCACCAACGACTTCAATCTGAACAAGGTTGCGCAGCTGCGCGGCGTCGAAGTGCTCAACGTCAACGACCTGGCCAACTCCCTCAAGCCGGTCGTGCTGCCCGGGGAGATCATGAAGGTGTTCATCCTCAAGGAAGGCAAGGAATACAACCAGGGTGTCGCCTATCTCGACGATGGCACGATGGTGGTGGTCGACAACGCTCGCCGGTTGATCAGCAAGACGATCGAAATCGTGGTCACGAGCGTGCTGCAGACGACGGCGGGAAAGATGATCTTCGGCCGGTACATCGAGGCGGGCGCACCGGCTGCTGCCGCACCGCCGGCCGCGCCGATGCTGACCGATCGTGACAGAGAGGAGAACGGCCGGCCGCAGCGCGTTCGTTCGGCCGCCGCCCCGCAGCCGCAGCAGACGTAGAGCGCGTCCGACTACACCGACGCCCATTTGGAACGCAAAGGCCGCGAAGGCCGCTAAGAAATACTGTCTCCCTTTGTGTCCTTCGCGCCTTCAGTCCCGTCCCCCCAACGAATCCAGCTTGACAGCGCGCCCTCGTAGACGGATTATGCAGCGCGCGTTGAACCCTTCGGTGTAACCCGCCGCGTCATCCATATCCCATG
>QHWF01000178.1:12432-14515 GCA_003222455.1 Acidobacteriota bacterium | reverse complement strand
GCACGATGTCGGGCGACGCGCCGGTGACGGTCACCGATTCGGCAACCGCCGCGATCGCCAGCGTCACGTTGAGCGGCAGCGTTTCGGCCATCTTCACGCTGACCGGCCGCGTCGTCGTTTTGAATCCCTGCAGCTCGAACTTCACCTCGTAATCGCCGGCCGGCTGAAACGGGATGATGTAATCGCCGTTTTCCGAGGTCGTGGCCGTGCGCACGCCCTGGAGCGCAGGCGAGGATGCGGTGACGGTTGCGCCGGGAACGGCCAGCCCGGCCTGATCGACAACGTGGCCCGAGACCGTGCCGGTTGGATTTCCCTGTGCGGCCGTGCGGCCGGCAGCGGCAAGCGAGATCCCCAGAATGAGTGCCAATACGTATGGCAGTCGCTGAGCCAGTCGCTGAGCCATGGGTCCTCCACAACGATGGGAACAGAGGTTACGGAGGCAACGAACGGAGCATACAGAGGCAACGCGAACGGAGCATACAGAGGCAACGGAGTCACACAGAGAAACGGAGCAACGGAGTCTATCAAAAACGTTGTGTACGTTTTCCGTTCGCCTCTGTTTCTCCGTTTCTCTGTGTGATCCCGTTCTCTCCGACTCCTCCGTTGACGTTAACGGGTTCCTCGGATCGAATCGTCGAGGATTTCAATCGGGTGCCGGATTGCCCACTCGCGGCCGAGACGGGCGGCGGCGGCGCGCAGCTGCAGCGTGCAGCCCGGGTTCGCCGTGGCGATCACGTCCGGCTTCACGGCGTCGATGAGGCGGATCTTCCGATCGCCGAGCTGCTGCGCCGTTTCCGGCTCGACCAGGTTGTAGATCCCGGCGCTGCCGCAGCAGATCTCCGCTTCGGCCAGCGGGAGCAACTCGAGGCCCGGGATCGATCGCAGCAGATCGCGCGGCTGCTGGCGGACGCCTTGCGCGTGCGCGAGATGACACGCGTCCTGATAGGCGACACGCAGCGCGATGGGATGCCGCGGAGCCACAGGCGGACCGAGCGCCGCCACGAGCTCGTTGACGTCGCGCACCCTGGCGGCGAAGGCGCGTGCACGCTCCGACCACCGCGGATCGTCGGCCAGCAGATGTCCGTACTCCTTCATCGACGAACCGCACCCGGCCGCGTTCACGGCGATGACGTCGACAGCCGCCCGCTCGAAGGTGGCGATGGTCTTCCGCGCGAAACGCCTCGCTTCGTCCAGGCGGCCGGCGTGCAGCGCGAGCGCTCCGCAGCACCCCTGATCGCGCGGCGCCAGCACGTCGCAGCCTTCGGCCGAAAGGACGTTGACGGTGGCGGCGTTCACGTTCGGGAACACGAGTCGCTGGACGCAGCCGGCCAGCAGGCCGACGGACATGCGCCGCACGCCGATCGCGGGCGTCCGCGCAGGCACACGTGCGATCAGTGATTTCCAGGTCACGCGCGGCGCGAGCGCCAGCATCGCGCGCGCTCTGGACGTGAGCTGTCTGCCAATGTGTAACGGCTCATCACGAAGACTCGAAGATCCACGAAGCGCACGAAGCTTTTGATCGCCTTCGTGTTCTTCGTTACCTTCGTGCCTTCGTGACGAGCCGCCGACCGGCGACCACCGATCGCTGATCGATGTCCACAGCGCGAGCGGCGCCAGCGCGATCCGCAACCGTCGCGGATAGGGAAAAATGGAGAAGATGGCGGCGCGGAACAGCCGATCGGCCCACGAGCGCGGATGACGGCGGTCGATCTGGCCGCGCGTCGCTTCGATCAGGGGCGAGTACTGCACACCGGACGGACACGCGGTCACGCACGCCATGCAACCGAGACATGTATCGAAGTGTCGGACGAACGCCGGAGTCATGGCCGTGCGTCCGTCGAGGCCCATCTTCATGAGATAGATGCGGCCGCGCGGCGAATCCATTTCCTCGCCCCAGAGCACATACGTCGGGCACGACGGCAAACAGAACCCGCAGTGGACACACTTGTCGATCAGCGCCGGGTCCGGTGGATCGTGTCCATCGAACGCGCTGCTGCCGGGACTCGATGCGGTACCTGCGGCTTCGTCGATCACCGGGTCACTCTCCAGCACCTCGCAGCGTGAGTTGCAAGCACGTTGGAGC
>QHWF01000178.1:0-12401 GCA_003222455.1 Acidobacteriota bacterium | reverse complement strand
GTTAGTTCCAAGCACGTTACGGCGTTAGTTCCAAGCACGTTACGGCGTTAGTTGCAAGCACGTTGGAGCGTTAGTTCGAAGCACGTTGGAGCGTTAGTTCCAAGCACCTTGCAGCGTTAGTTCCAAAGCACCTTGCAGCGTGAGTTCCCTTAAAGCGGACCCCGCCCCGCGTTCAACACGCCGTCCGGATCGAGCGCCCGCTTCACCGACGCGAACACCTGGTCGCGATCGCCCTGCGGTCCCCACACGTCGACCAGCGCCTTCAGATCGGGGCTGCCTCGAACGACGACGACGTTGCCGAATAGCGCCGACTGGCGGAGCTGTTCGACAACGGCTGCCTGCGCGCGCACGTCGGCATCGATCCGGATCAGCCCGGCGCCGATTGCCGCGCGGCCTGCCAGCTGGATGCACGCCGATCCGGCCATCCGGCGCAATTCGCTCATGGCGGCCGACACCGTCGCCGGCAGCCAGCTCGCGCGGACAAGGGCGCCCGGTGCGTCCCAGATCCGGCGGGCGTGCGTCTCCCATGCCTCACGTTCCTCGTCGCCTTGAAGCGTCTCTGTCGCGCAGTCCGTCAGGGGCGCCAGTGCACACGCCTGTGCGATCTGCGCATCGCACGCGGCCGCCACCGACGCGAAGCGAAGCTGCAGCGACGAACGGAGCGGCCGTCGCTGCCCGGCGCGCGACGGCGGACCGAGCTCCGCTCCGACGACGTCCGGCACGTGGATCTCGAACGCGAGCGGCTCGAGTTGACTCGCCATCATCGCGCCGACGATTCGTCCGAGCGCGTCGAAGTCCGACGCTTCGATCACCAGCGTCTTCGACGCGGCCGGCAACGGGGCGAGCTTGAACGTCGCGCTGACGATGGCGGCCAGGCTGCCAAACGATCCGGCGACCAGCTTCGACAGGTCGTAGCCGGCCACGTTCTTGACGACGCGGCCGCCGGCCTTGGCGAGGGCGCCATCGGTCGTGACGAGCTCCACGCCGATGACGAGATCGCGAGGCGTGCCGAACCGATGGCGCAACGGCCCGCTGTCGTTCGTCGCCAGGATGCCGCCGATGGTGGCGCGGTCGGCGAACGGCGGATCCAGCGGAAGCCATTGCCGGTGCTCGGCGAGGGTGCGATTCATGCCGGCGAGCGTGGCGCCGGCTTCTGCGGTGGCAGTCAGGTCGCCGTGTTGATGCGCGAGCAGCCGGTTCATCCGCCGCGTGCTGAGGATGACGTCGATCGCGGCCGGCGTCCGTCCCCAGTCCATCTTGGTGCCGGCTCCCCGGATGAGCACCGACTGACGGCGTGCCGATGCATCTCGAAGTGCGAGAGCGAACTCCTGTGCGGTGCCGGGCTCGATGATGGGAGCGGCGTCTCCGGTTCGTGTCACAGTCGCTCGGCGAGGCCGGCCTCTTCGACGGGATGCTGCCGATACGGACCCGGCACCTCGCCGCAGAGCCGCGGCGCCGGGAAGATCTTGCCGGGATTGCAGAGACGCTGCGGGTCGAAGGCCGCGCGGACGCGTTGCATGAGCGCGAGATCGTCGGGCGTGAACATCTGCGGCATGTAGGCCGACTTGTCCGCGCCAATCCCGTGCTCGCCGGTCAGCGAGCCGCCCGCCTCGATGCAATAGGAGAGAATCTCGGCCGCCACCTCCACCGCCTTGTCCGCTTCGCCCGCGACCCGTTCGTCGTAGCAGATCAGCGGATGCAGGTTGCCGTCGCCGGCGTGAAAGACGTTGCCGATTCGCAGCCCGGATCGCGCTTCGAGCTGTCGAATGCGATTCAGCACCTGCGGCAGCTGCGTGCGCGGGACCACGCCGTCCTGCACGTAGTAATTCGGCGAGACGCGGCCCATCGCGGCAAACGCCGCCTTCCGGCCTTTCCAGATCCGCGCCCGCTGCTCGTCGTTCTGCGCCACCTCGATGGTGGTTGCGCCTGAGCGACGGCAAATCCCCTGCACCACGTCGAACAGCGCCGTCACTTCCGCCGCCGGTCCGTCGAGCTCGACGATGAGGATCGTGTCGCTCTTCGGAAATCCGGGATGCACCGCCGCTTCGGCCGCCTGAATCGCGAGCGCGTCCATCATCTCGACGGCGGCCGGAATGATGCCACTGCCGATGATGTCCGACACCGCCAGGCCGCCTGCGTCGATCGTGTCGAATGCCGCAAGCAGCGTCTGGACGGTCTCGGGCCGGCGGAGGACTCGCACGGTGATGCTCGTCACGATGGCCAGCGTCCCTTCCGATCCGACGATCAACCCGACGAGATCGGGGCCGGGCGTGTCGACGAGCGATCCGCCGATGTGCGCCATCTCCCCGTTCGGCAGGACCGCCTCGACCGCGAGCACGTGATGAGTGGTGAACCCGTATTTCAGACAGTGGGCGCCGCCCGAATTTTCGGCGACGTTCCCGCCGATCGAGCACACCTGCTGGCTCGAGGGATCGGGCGCGTAGTAGTAGCCGAACGGCGCGACCTGACGCGTGATCTCGAGGTTGGTGACGCCCGGCTCGACGGTCACCCGCTGATTCGGGATATCGACGCTCAGAATGCGATTGAGCCGCGACAGCGCGATCACCACGCAGCCCGAGACGGGCAGCGCGCCGCCGGACAATCCGGTGCCGTGGCCGCGAGCGACGAACGGCACCTTCTCGCGCGCGCACAGTCGCACGATCGCCTGCACCTCGGCGGCAGACGAGGGCAGCACGACGGCCGCGGGCACCGAGCGCAGGTGCGGCAGCGCGTCGCACTCGTAGGTGATCAGCTCGAGCGGGTCCTGCAGCACGGCGCCGGCGCCGAGAACGTGACGCAATTCGGCGAGGAACACAGGGTTCATCAGCAGGGTCAGTATATCCTTCCAGCGCTGCAGCGCAGGCCAACGGTCATATAATCCGCCACATGCCGCGCCGCATCTCGCGACGAACGTTCCTCGAGGGCGCCAGCACCGCCATCGCCGCGTCGGCCGCATCGCCCGCGCTGGTCTCACCACAACCCCTCGACGAGGCTCGGGGCGCCCGGAGCGAGGTCGAAGGGCAACGGACCGCCGCGACGTCGGTCCCTCGCAAGACGACAATCACGCTGACGGTCAACGCCACGCGCCGGACGGTGGACGTCGACGATCACGTCACGCTCGTCGAACTGCTGCGCGATCATCTGAATCTCACCGGCACCAAAATCGGATGCGATCGCGGCGAGTGCGGCGCGTGCACGGTCCTGCTGGACGGCCGTCCGGTGTACTCATGCAGTCAGCTCGCCGTGTGGGCCGAGGGCACATCGGTGCAGACAGTCGAGGGCCTCGCTCGGGACGGAGCGCTCAGTCCGCTGCAGCAGGCCTTTGTCGATCACGACGCGCCGCAGTGCGGCTTCTGCACCTCGGGCCAGCTGCTGGCGGCCACCGCGCTGCTGGCGGCGAATCCACACCCGAGCACGGACGAAGTCAAGGCCGCCCTGACCGGGAACCTTTGCCGGTGCTCCGGTTACAACCATTACGTGGCGGCGACCCTCGCGGCGGCGGCGTCACAACGATCGATGCAGAACGCGCAGAATCCGCAGAACACATTGAATCGTGAACGATCAACGCAGGGCTCGCAGAACGCGCAGCCTGCCGTGGATCTGCCGACAAGTGGTGTCTCTGCGGGTTCTGCGGTCCGAGCGTTGAGCGTCGTTGGTCGTCCCACGCCACGCATCGACGCCGTGGAACGCGTCAGCGGCAAGGCGGTCTACACCGGCGACATCAAGCTGCCGGGCATGCTCTACGCGCGCGTGCTCCGCAGTCCGCATCCGCATGCGCGGATCCGAAGCATCGACGTGTCCCGGGCGCGTGCGCTCCCCGGCGTGAAGGCGATCGTCACGCACGAGAACTGCAACGTGGTGTGGGGGGCGGGGTCGGTTGCCGGCGGCCAGCAGTACAACGACGAGGTCAAGCAGATCACCAGGCAGCGCCGCTACGCGTTCAACAATCCGGTGCGTTTCGCCGGGGAACCCGTTGCCGCGGTCGCCGCCGTCGATCGTCAGGTCGCCGAAGAGGCGCTCCAGCGCATCACGGTCGACTACGAGTTGCTGCCGTTCGTCCTCGATCACGACGACGCCATCGGGTCCGACGTGAAAATCTGGCCCGACGGCAACGTCTCGTTGAACAACCGCAACGAAGCGCAGCCCATCAGTCAGCGACGCGGCGACGTCGACGCGGGCCTGAAGGCCGCCGATCAGGTGTTCGAGGACCGCTTTACAACCGCGTTCGTTCACAACGCTCAGATGGAGCCGCGCGCCGCCGTGGCGCACTGGGACGGCGGCAAACTGACCATGTACACGCCGACTGGCGGCATCGCAAATTGCCGCGCCGACATGGCGCGCGATCTCGGCATTCCGCCCGAGAACGTCCGCGTGATTTGCCAGTACATGGGCGGCAACTTCGGCAACAAGAACCAGAACCAGGATGCCGACCTGATTGCGGCCGTTCTTGCGCGGGACGCGGGTGCGCCGGTGAAGCTCGAGCTCTCGCGGAAAGAAGACTTCGTCGGCGTCCACGGACGCTGGCCGACAACGCAGTACTACAAGGTGGGCGTGAAGAACGACGGCACGCTCACCGCGATTCACTTGCGCGGCTACAGCGGCATGGGTCCGTATCGCAAGAACACCGGCGCCATCGGCGGCGTCGACGTCTATCGGTGCCCGAACGTCGAGACGGTCGTCTATCCCGTGTACACGAATCGCACCGTCTCCGGCAACTTCCGCGGACCGGAATACCCGCAGGGCTATTTCGGTATCCAGTCGATGATGGACCACGTGGCGTTCAGGATGAAGATGGATCCGGTGGACTTCATCCTCAGGAACATGACCCGGATGTTCCGCGACGAAACGCCGTACACCAGCTACACGCTCGACCAGTGCATTCGCCGCGGCGTCGACGCGTTCGAATGGAAGCGGAAATGGCGCGAGGCCGGCGCCGATCGAGGGCCGATCAGGCGGGGCGTCGGCGTCGCCTTCGTGTCGTTCCGCTCGGGTCTGGGCCGCAGCAGCGCCGTGATTCGCCTCGACGCGAAAGGCCGATACACGGTGCACGTCGGTGTCACCGACGTCGGCGCCGGCGCGAAGACGACGATGGGCCTGATTGCGGCCGAAGCGCTGGACGTGCCGCTCTCGCGGGTCGACGTCGTGTGGGGGGATACCGACCGCTGTCCCTATTCGGTGGGAGAATCCGGCAGCCGCACGACGATCATGACCGGCGACGCGGTGGTGGCGGCCGCGCGCGATCTCAGAAGGCAGATCGCCGAGAAGGGTCCGCCGAACGCCGGCGCAGTGCTGATTGCCTCGGCCAGTCCCAATCCGACGCTGCCGGGCCAGGTCCGCAACACCTTCGGCGCACATTTCGTCGACGTGGAAGTCGATGCGGAACTGGGCCGCATCAGGGTGGTGAAGTACCTCGCCGTTCACGACTGCGGTCGAATCATCAACCCGTTGACCGCCACGAGCCAGATCAAGGGCGGCGTGCTGATGGGCATCGGCATGGCGCTGCACGAAGATCTCCTGTACGACCGGCGGAGCGGCGCGCCGCTCACCGCCGGGTTCTACGGTGCGCGGCTCCTCACGCACCGCGACGCGCCGGAGATCGATGTGCTGTTCCTCCAGTCGGACGACGGGTACGGGCCATTCGGGGCGAAGAGCATGGGGGAAGCGAGCAAGGTGCCAGCCGTCGCTGCCGTCGCCAACGCGGTGTTCAACGCGACCGGGCGGCGGATGAAAGACCTGCCCATCACGCTGGACAAGGTGCTCGCATGAAGGCGTTCGTCAACGTCAATCCCCGGGATCTGCACCACGCGGCGACGCTGCTGCAGCAGGCGCATCGCGACGGGCGCACGGCGGCGCTCGCGGGCGGAGGCAGCGATGTGCTCGGGATGATGAAAGACCGCCTCATCACGCCGGATCTGCTCGTGAACCTGAAGGCGGTCAAGGGGCTCGACCAGGTTGCCGCCGGCAACAGCCGCAGTGACACGGTCACGATTGGCGGGCTGATCACGCTCGATGCGCTCAGCCGGGACGCGACGGTGCGCCGGATGTATCCGGTGCTGGCAGAAGCCGCCGGAAGCGTCGCGACGCCGCAGATTCGAAACGTCGCCACACTGGCCGGCAACGTCTGTCAGCGCCCGTGGTGCTGGTACTACCGCAACGGATTCACCTGCTTCAAGAACGGCGGCACGACCTGCTATTCCGCATCCGGCGAAAACCAGTTCCACGCGATCTTCGGCGGCGGTCCGAGCTATATCGTGCATCCGTCCGACACCGCGCCTGCGCTCGTGGCGCTCGACGCCAGGTTCCGCATCGCCGGACCGGACGGCGAGCGCACGGTGCCGGCCGCGGAATTCTTCACGCTCCCGAAAGAGAACGTGGCGCGCGAGAACGTGCTGAAAGAGGACGAGGTGCTTGCGGCGGTGATCCTGCCGCCGGCGGGGCGCTCCGTTCGCAGCACCTATCACAAGATCATGGACCGCGAGGCCTGGACGCATGCGGTGGTCAGCGCCGCGATCGTGCTCGACATGGACCGCGATGTGTGTCGTCGTGCGCGGGTCGTGCTGGGCGGAGTCGCACCGATTCCGTGGCGCCTGCCCGAAGTCGAGGGGATGCTCGCTGGCCGGACGATCACGCCGGCGTTGGCGGCGCAAGCGGGGGAAGGGGCGGTGGCAGGGGCGCGCCCGCTGGCGAAGAACGCGTACAAGATTCCGCTCACGCGCGCAATGGTTCGGAGAACGTTGCTGGCGCTGGCCAACGCGTGAACGAGGGCTGATTCCCTCTGTGTCTCTGCTCCTTCTGTGTCGCAGATCGAAGATGAACCGCCGCGATTTCCTGATGATGCGTCGCCGTTCCGCCGCCGGCACCGTGGTGCTGTCCTGCGAGCAGCTGTACATGCGCTACGCTGATGCATGTGCGGCCGGCACGGCGACCGAATTCTTCGACCATCTCGGCCACGACCTGCGCTCCGTCAAGCGCGTGCGGCTGATCAAGACGTCGTGGTTGTCGGACAAGGATTTGAAGCGACAGCTGGACCACGTGTTCGCCGTCTATCGCGCGCACGGTGGGCGGCTCGAATGTTGACACGCGCCTGAAGCGGCAGGTTTTGAAGCCTGCCCCATCGGTCGTCTAGCAGACTGCTGAAATACGCAGCCTGCAGGCTTTAGGCTCATGGCTTTCGGCTGAAAACATCGATGTCCTTTGTCTCCATGGCGGCGGTGCTCGGCGCATCGCTCGCTGTGATGTCGCCTTCCCCGTGCGCGTCGTCGTGCAGACCGAGGCGGGCGAGATCGAGCTCGAGGTCGACACCGAAAAGGCCCCGCGCACAGCCGCCAATTTCCTCCGATACGTCGATGCCGGCCACTACGATGGCGGAACGTTTCACCGTACGGTCAAGATGGACAACCAACCGGACAGTCCGGTGAAGATCGAGGTCATCCAGGCCGGAGTCGATCCCGGCAAAGCCAATGAAGGGTTTGATCCGATTCCGTTGGAGCGCACCAATGTGACGGGTCTCGCGCACAAGAACGGCGTGATCTCGATGGCAAGAGGACAGCCGGACAGCGCGACGTCCGGCTGGTTCATCTGCATCAACGATCAGCCGTCGCTCGATTTTGGCGGCGCCCGCAATCCCGATGGTCAAGGCTTCGCCGCGTTCGGCCGCGTCGTGCGCGGCATGGACGTGGTCAGGAAGATTCAGATGGCGCCGAATACGGAGGCGCAGCTGCTGACGCCGCCGATCAAGATCCTGAAGGCTTCGCGCATCCGAGGCGGAGATTAACACTAACCGTCCTTCAGGTGTCTGCGCGGGGTCGCCGGCTCGCTTTGGCCCGTCGCCAATCCTCGTCGAGAATCGACCAGAGAATCTGATCGAGGCGGCGACCGCCGCGGCAGAATGATTCGCGCAAGATCGCTTCGCGACGTGCGCCCAGCTTCCGGAGCGCACCGTTTCCCCGGCCGTTTGCGACAGCCGTCCGCGCCTCGAGCCGGTGCACGCCGACGCTGTCAAACGCGAACGCCAGGACCAGCTCCGCCGCTTCGACGAAGAGGCCAGTGCCCCAGAACGCCGGACCAATCACAAAGCCCCATTCCGCGGTCCCAAAGCCTTCCTCCAGCTGGCGAACCTGGATGATCCCCGCCGCGGTCTCACCGCCGTGGGGCACCACCGCGAAACACATGTAATGGCCCGCTGCGCGCTGCGCGTTGGCCCACGCAACAAAACGTTCGAACCCTTCGACGGTCGTCGGCGGTGGCGAGATGAACCGGGTCACCTCCTCCGTAGTCAGCAGCCGTAACAGCGCCGGGGCGTCGGCTGGACGCAGATCGCGCAGCGTCGCGCGTCGGCAGGTCAACAGGGGCAGTCGCGCGAGCTTATTCGACACGATGACGGTTCCGAGGATGACGGCGCCATCACTTGAAAAGCTAAAACAGAAAAGCGCGATTTTCCGCCTGCTTTTGACTTTTCTGTTTTAACTTTTCACTTCAGGCTGCGTTTTTCAGCAGCCTGCTAAAAGCACACCTCCATGTCACACGACGTTGCGGTCGCCGCATTGTCGCTGGTGCCCCAGACGATGTTGGTGCCCCAGACGATGTTGGTGCCCCAGACGATATTGGTGCCCCAGACGATATTGGTGCCCCAGACGATATTGGCGCCTGAGACCGCACCGTCAGGAGTCAGATTCTGGAGCGCCATCGTGCCCCAAACGATATTGGTAGACCAGAGGTCCGTCTCGGTGCCGAACATCGTGCTTGTCGGCAGGCTGGAAACTGTCCAGGACGCGGTGCGGGTGTCCAGCGCGCGCGTCAGCGCGACGGCGCCGGCCGCATTGATCTCGCCGGTGCCTTGAGCGAGCGGGTCGGCATCGGAAAGGGGCGTCGCTGTGTACTGCAGAATCGCCTTGACCGCATACGGATTGAGCGGCGCCATCCGCGTGCCGTCCGGCTCGACCGCGGTTCGGTTGGCATCGAGAACCAGGGCAGTGACACCGCTCACAACGGCCGCCGACATACTGGACCCGCTCAGGCGTTCGTAGGCGCCGGCCGCGCCGGCCGTTTTGTACTGCCACGTCGAATGCTGCTTGTACAGATAGCCGCCGCCGTTCGTGTCCGCCACAATCCGATGCCCCGGAGCCACGACGTCCGGTTTCGCAAAGCCATCAACCCATGACGGACCACGCGAGCTATACGGCGCGACGACATCATCGCTGCGCGACAGCGTGCCCGATGTGTTCACCGCGCCCACAGTAATCGCAGATGGTGCGTTGCCGGGTGACGTAATGCCGCCGTACCCCGGCAGCCCCGTGTCGGGATTGATCCCGAAATTCCCCGCCGAGACCACGACGACGATGCCCGCGTGCACGGCGGCTTCAACGGCCTGCACCAGCGGGTCGGTCGCCGCCGATTCGTAAATCGGATGTCCCAGCGAGAGATTGATGATGTCGACGCCCAGCGCCGCTTTGTTCGCCGTGGCAAACGCCAGCGCATTGATCACGTTGCTGGTCTTCCCGTTGCCAGACCCATCCAACACTCTCAGGCCGATGAGCTGAGCGCCGGACGCGAGCCCGCGGAATCGAAGGGCGTTTTCCTGGCCGGTGCTGGCAATGGTCGCCGCGATGTGCGTGCCGTGGCCGTAGGGATCCGTCGGCTTGCCGGGCTTGGCGGTACCGTCCACGGTGAAGTCATAAAAGGCCTTGATCTGCGAGTGCAGGTCCGGACGTTCCTGTATCCCGGAGTCGATCACCGCCACGACCACGCCTTGACCTGTTGCCCCTGTCTCTGTGCTCCCAACGATTGGTCGCAGCATATCCAGCGTCACTATCGCGTCTGGACTGGCTGGACTCGCCACCGTCTGATGGGCGTGGACAACTGCGTTGAGGGACACCGAGACGACCAGCGGATCGCGGTCGAGATCGGCCAGGTCGCGGGCATCGACTGTGGCGCTGAGCGCGTTGATCGACGCGTGCTCGCCGGTGACCGTGTGGCCTTTCGCGGCGAGCTTGGCCCGAACAACGTCGTGCCCGCCAGGAACGACGCGGATAATCACGTCCAGCGATCCAGCGACATTCTGGGTAACGGCCTGATCCAACTTGGGTTTCTTGTCGCTCGCGCCTGCAGGCACCGCGGTGCCAGCGAGGATTACGGCAGCTGCGAGGAACCGGCGGCAAGGACACTTCATATGGCCCACTCTTCAGCAATGGCTGGACCATATACGACACAATGGAACTTAATAGTATTAGTTGTTCAGATAGAATCACTTACCGGAAGTCCGCCCTGAGCCAGACTCTTGATGCCTGTTCCAGATCGGAACAAGGGCGATGGTCGTCGGATCGATATACCACCTGCCTGAACTCTGCAAATGGTTGATTCTGGCTGCTTTGCCGTAGCGCTGGTGAATTCTGAGACGTCTTTCTCGAAACAAGACAGTCTGTCGAGAGAGCTACCACTGAGGACGCAGAGGACGCGGAGGTTCAATCCCGAAGGAACAGGATTTTTCCTCCTGTCCTCCGTGTCCTCCGTGGTGCGATCGGTATTACTCGGAGTGGATTCTGAACCTCACTCTTTCGGCTTTTCCCGCTCTTCCTCTGTTGTCGCCAGCGGTGGCACGGGTGTCTCGGGGCGTATCGGCGGTTTCTTCGTGTGGAACTCGGTTGCCTGCTCGAAGGCGTGCGCCAGCGCCAGCACCTTGCCTTCGGCGAATCGCGGACCGGCGATCATCAAGCCAACCGGCAGCCCTTTCGAGGTGAACCCGCACGGCACGGAGATCGCCGGAACGCCGTACGCGTTGAAAGCCCCGGTGTTCTCGAGCTCCGGGTTGCGCGGCACGTCGGTTTCCTCGCGCTTGATCGACGCGTCGACGGTGCGGGGCGTTCGCCGGCGCGTCGGGAGCACCACCAGATCGATGCCACGAAACGCATCGTCGATGGTCCGGCGAAGCATTTCAAGCCGCCAGTGGCCGCGGATGTACTCGCCCGCCTTCGCGGTCGCGCCATTCTGAAGCGAGCGGCGGGTTGGAATCATGTAGCGGCCCGACATCCGGCCGAACAGCTCTTCGTGGTACGCGAAGGTCTCGGCGCCCACCTGGATGTCGCGGGTCGGCGGCAGCATCGTATCGCTTATGCTCTTCGTCAGCTTCGCCACCACTCGCAGCGCGTCCTCCGTGACCCTGGCGACGTCCGCATCGACCATGTCGAAGAACGGCGCCCGCGCGACCCCGATCCTGAAGCCGTTGACCGGCTGCTTCAGCGCGGCGACGTAGTCTTCCGGCGCGTGCTCCACGCTCGCGATGTCGAGTCGATCGTATCCGGCCAGCGCGTTCAACATCAGGGCGGCGTCCATGACGCTGCGCGCAATCGGGCCGCAGTGATCGAGCGACAGCACGAGCGGAACGATCCCGCGGATCGAGACAAGTCCATACGTTGGCTTCAGACCGACGACGCTGCAGTAGGACGACGGGGTGCGAATGGAGCCGCCCGTATCGGTGCCAAGGGCGGCATAACAGAGGTCGGTCGCCACGGCAGCCGCCGAGCCGCCCGACGATCCGCCCGGATTTCGTTCGAGTGCCCAGGGATTGCGCACCGGCCCGTAATAGCTCGTCGCAGAGGTCCCGCCGAAAGCGAACTCGTGGAGGTTGGTCTTGCCGACGACCACCGCGCCGGCGGCGGCGAGTCGGCGCGCCACTTCGGCATCCTCAGCCGGCACCCGGTCGTCGAACACCGCGCTGGCGGCCGTCGTCCGGACGCCGGCCGTGTCGATGTTGTCTTTGAGCGCGATCGGAATGCCATGCAGCGGGCCGCGCAGCCGGCCGGCCCGCTGTTCGGAGTCGAGCGCGCGCGCCTGCGCGAGGGCGGCCTCGCGCGTCACCGTGATGAAGGCGTTGATTTTAGGGTTGTAGATCTCGATGCGCTTCAGGCAGGCGTTCACGAGGTCGGTCGACGTGACCGTCCCCGCCTTGATGCGGGCCGCCGCCTCGCTCAGAGTCAGGCCGGCGATCGTGTCTCCCGTCCCCGCCGGGTGCCCGGCCTGCGTGGCGGGCGCCTGTAATCCGGGAACCGTGGCCGACACGACACGGCCGGCGGCCGCTGCGCCGAGAACCGAGAGGGTGAACTCGCGCCGGGAGAGTCTGCGCATAGCTGGTAAGTGGATAATCTGGTAATCCGGTAATTTGATCGGCGCATCGATCGATTGACCAATTCAGTCGGACAATCGGCTGGTCAACCAGATCCGGGGGGCTTCGCCCCCGCGGACCCCCCACGCCTCCGCTCGCGGGGCCCCGTTGCCCCGCTCCGCTCCGGGCCCCACGCGCGGCTGCCGCGCGTGGGACCCGGCTCCGGCGGACGCGTTCTGTGGCGCGCCTACCGCTATACGGCGCTCACAACGAGAACAGAATTCTCGTAACGCGCCGTATAGCG
>QHWF01000955.1:1305-2413 GCA_003222455.1 Acidobacteriota bacterium | reverse complement strand
TGAAGGCGGGCATCAGTGTGCTGATCGTCGATGACGATCGGACGCTGCGAGAGAGCTGTGCGAGCGTGCTGCGGCACGAGGGCTATCAGGTCACCGTCTGCACGCGCGGCGAGGAAGCCCG
The DNA here is from genome assembly GCA_003222455.1 of Acidobacteriota bacterium. Lineage (GTDB taxonomy): Bacteria > Acidobacteriota > Vicinamibacteria > Vicinamibacterales > CAVVIG01 > QHWF01. The sequence goes on along the minus strand of QHWF01000955.1, from coordinate 2,292 downwards.
CGACACGCTGAGACGGCAGAAGTTCGACATCGCGCTGTTCGATCTGTACCTGCCCGAGATCTCGGGGATGCGGCTGCTCCAGTTGTGCCTCGATGCGCACGACGACACGATCGTCATCATGATCACCGGGAACCCGAGCCTCGATTCCAGCCTCGAGGCGCTGCGCGCGGGCGCGTGGGATTACCTGCCGAAGCCGTTCTCGGGCACCCATCTCCAGATCCTGCTCGGCCGCGCGGCCCACTCGGTGATCGTCGCCCGCGAATCGTCCGCCATGCAGGCGCAATTCGCGCGGGAGCATGGCAACAGCGAGTTGATCACGGTGCTGGGCGCGGCGCCCTCGTTCCGTCAGACGATCGAGCTCGCCCGCCGAGTCGCCGCGACCAATGCGTCGGCCTTCATCACGGGCGAGAGCGGCTCGGGCAAAGAGCTGATCGCGCAGTTCATCCATCACCACAGCCGGCGCAGCAGCCGGCCGCTGGTCGCGGTGAATTGCGCGGCGCTCCCCGAGCCCCTGCTCGAGTCGGAAATGTTCGGACACTGCAAAGGCGCGTTCACCGGCGCCGTGCGCGACAAGCCCGGTCTGCTCGAAGCCGCCAATGGCGGGACGCTGCTGCTGGACGAGCTGGTCGAGATGTCCAAGCCGATTCAGGCGAAACTCCTCCGCGTCATTCAGGACGGCGTCGTGCGGCGCGTGGGCAGTGAGTCCACCGACGCGGTGGTCAACGTCCGCTTCATCGCCAGCACCAACCGCAACCCCGAAGAGGCGGTCGCGGCGGGCCTATTGCGTGAAGACCTGTACTACCGGCTGCGCGTCGTGCCGATTCACGTGCCGCCGCTGCGGGAGCGCCCGACGGATATCCGGCTGCTCGCCGAGCACTTCCTCGCGCACTATTGGGCGCGCCATCGCGATACCGGCGCCCCGCTGCCCAAGGTCACCGACGCCACCGTGCGTGCGCTGCGGGCACGGCCCTGGAAGGGCAACGTGCG
>QHWF01000955.1:687-1286 GCA_003222455.1 Acidobacteriota bacterium | reverse complement strand
AGATCCGCCCCGAGGACATTCCGTCGCTCGGCGAGCAGCTCACCGCCGAAGGACCGGGGTGGAAACCCCGCGACGTGTCGACCGAAGAGCCGTACTACGCCGCGCGAGACCGCCTCATCGCGGAGTTTGAGCTCCGTTATCTCACCCAGCTCGTGAGTCGGGCGGGGGGCAACATGTCGCGCGCCGCACGCGCCGCCGCGGTCGATCGCACGACACTCTATCGTCTGATGGAGCGGCACGGTCTGCATCGCAAACTGCTGACGGCACCCGAAGAGGATTGAGTCGGGCGACGCTGTAGCAGGTCGCCCACGTGGCAAGTCTCCCACAAAACTGCTGTCACCCGCGTGCGACAAACGAAAGCGTCGCGACGCTAACCTGTTGATATGAGCGGACGTGCCGAGCCCGCACTCAGGGCATGGCGTCTGCAAGCCGTGCGCGGGCATGACGAGCGTTCGCCTTTCTCCGAGCCCCGCCCTCGCGCGCCACGCGCGCGACATCTCCTCCGCGACACAGCCGGCATTGCACGACGCGCTGTGCCGCGCCCTGAATGTGATGGTTGCTATGCTGGGCCTCGTGGTGACGGCGCCGCTGATGGCGGC
>QHWF01000955.1:0-542 GCA_003222455.1 Acidobacteriota bacterium | reverse complement strand
CAGGGCGAGGTGTGGGCCGCACCGACCGATCCCCGGGTGACCTCGATCGGGCGGATCTTGCGCCTCTACCGGCTGGATGAGATTCCGCAGCTCATCAACGTGCTCAACGGCGACATGAACGTGGTGGGGCCGCGGCCGGAGCAGCCCGCGATCTTCGCGCGCCTGCGCCAGGAGATCGATGGCTACCAGGACCGGCAGCGCGTCCCCCCCGGCATCACCGGCTGGGCGCAGGTGAACCAGGCCTACGATCGCTCGGTCGAGGACGTCAAGCGCAAGGTCGCGCTCGATCTGGAGTACATCGAGCGCCGCACGGTGGTTGAAGACATGAAGATCATGTTCCGCACCTTCCCGGTCATCGCCGGGAAGCGCGGGGCCTGGTAGGTCAGGTCAGCGGGCGGCGCGTCGGCTCCCAGATCGGCACGCTCGCGCCACGGAACGCGCGGATCGAAGCGTGCAACGCGGCCAAATTCCCCATCACCAGGTACGCCGGCACGGCGAGGATCCGTGGCAGCTGCCAGCGTTCCGGCCAGCCCCACCCAACC
>QHWF01000186.1 GCA_003222455.1 Acidobacteriota bacterium | reverse complement strand
TCTGCGGCGCGCCGTATGCGACGCGGAAATAACAGCCGTCCGCCCCGAACGCGCCGCCCGGTATGACGGCCACGCGGTGCTCGCGGATCAATCGCTCGGCGAGCACCATCGGACCGATGTCGGCCTTCACCCGCACGAAGCAATAGAATGCGCCATCCACCGGTGGCACATTGCACAGTGGCTCGACCGACCGGAGCTCCGCGATGACGAGCTCCCGAACCTGCGCCAGCGCGCGGAGATGGTCCCTGCAGTAGGCCGGACCAATTTCCATGGCGGCGAGGCCCACCACCTGCGAGATGACCGGTGGACAGACCAGCACGGTGTCCTGCACCTTCGCGATCGCATCGGTCAGGCGGCTGGGGAATACCATGTAACCGACTCGCCATCCTGCGAGCCCATACGCCTTCGACAGCGAATACATCGAGATGGTATGCGCGTCGGCGCCGGCAAACGAACCTGGCGAGACGTGGCGAGTCGATCCGTACGTGAAGTATTCGTACACTTCGTCGCTGATGTGGATCAAGCCGCGATCGCCGCAGAGCCGGTTGACGTCGCGCAACGCGCCCTCCGGGTACACGGCCCCGGTGGGATTGTTCGGCGAGACCGTGACGATGGCCCGCGTGCGGGGAGTGATGGCGCGGCGGATCGCGTCCACATCGAGCTGATAGTGATGGTCGGTCGGGACGCGGACCGGCGTGCAGCCGGCCATCTGAATCGCCATCTCGTGATTGAAATAGAAGGGCACCGGCAGGATGATGTCGTCGCCGGGCGCGGTGATCGCGAGCACCGCGTGCACGAATGCCATGTTGCCGCCGGCCGTCACCATCACGCGGCTGTCCTTTGCGACGTCGATGCCGTTGTCGCGACCGAGCTTCTCTTCGATCGCGCGGACGAACGCGCGGTTGCCGAACCCGTCCTGATATTCATGCGTGTCGGGATTCGACATGGCCTCGCGGGCGACGGCAATGGCAGCAGCCGGCGGCCCGAAATGCACCACGCCCTGACCGAGCGAAATGGTGCCCGGCGTCTCGCGAATGAGATCGCCGACGATTTGCACGATGGGCGCCTGAATGACGTCCATCCGGGAGCGTGAGCTCAATATTCGATTCATGTCAAAACACAAGGGACACGAGGGACACAAAGGATGCAAATCCTTCGTCTGCTTTTATGAGACGCCGGGTCATTATAGTGACATGGCTGCCCGTCCGCGCGCCGCGAAGAGCTCCCGGATTCAGAACCCGGCGTCCCCCTCGTGTTTCGCGGTGATCACTGCCTGCATCTCGTGCGTGATCGTGGTGATGGCGCCGCGCGGCACGATTGCGCAGGCGCCTGACGAAACCACCCGCCTCGTCCAGGAGTACGTCCGGATCGATACCGCGAATCCACCGGGTGACGGTATCCTCCCCGCCGCGATCACGGCCGAAACCGCCGGTTCGATGCACGGCGATGCCGAGCACGTGCCGCTCGCCAGCATCGTCGAAGCGTCTGAAGTGCTGTTCGACGCCCTCCGGGATACGCTGGCCAGGTGATATTGCAATATCCCGTGTCGTCGCCCTTAGCAGTCCGTGGTGAAAGTCCAGCGTCGCACCGAGGGCGGCGAGGCGCCCCGCTGACAAGGCGCGACGACCGAGCATATCGGGAATATGTGAGGGAGGAGCAACGCAGTCAGCGGGGATGCATCGCCGGCCGAATGCAGCTGGAGTTTCACCACGGGCTGCTAGCACCCAGGAACTGGCTCCGCGCGCTAGGCACGGCCGGCCGTTGCATTGTCGCGGCGCTGGCGATGACCGGTTGTCACGGCGGGACGACGCCGGCAGGAGCGGTACCGGCACGGCCGAACGTGTTGCTGGTCACCATCGATACCTGGCGCGCCGACAGGCTGGGCGCCGGCATCAGCCCTGCGCTCGATCAACTGGCCGCATCCGCGATTCGATTCACGGTGGCTCGCACTGCGGCGCCGCTCACGCTGCCGGCACATACGACGATCCTCACCGGCCTCCTGCCGCCTGCCCATGGCGTACGCGTCAATGGCCTCGACGTCTTGAGCAGCAGTCATCCGACAATTGCGCGGCTGTTGAAGGACTCGGGTTATCGGACGGCAGCGTTCATCGGCGCCTTCGTGCTCGATCGCCGTTACGGATTGGCGGCCGGCTTCGATGCCTATGACGATCGGATTCCACGCGATCCGCGGGCATCGGAGCGGCTCGAGGCCGAACGGCCTGCGTCCGTGGTGATCGATGGCGCGCTCGCGTGGCTGGACAGCCATGCCGGCACCGGCGCCAGTACGGCGACTGACGCGGCCGCACGTGCCACGCCATTCTTCGTGTGGATCCACCTGTACGATCCACATGCGCCTTACAACCCGCCGTCTGAATTCCTCGAACGGGTCAAACACGCACACCTGTCGGACCGCGGTCGATCCGATTCGCAACAGACGATGTACGACGGGGAGATTGCGTACGCAGACTCACAACTCTCGAGAGTGTTGTCGTGGCTGCAGACACGTGGACTCGCCGGGCGCACGCTGATCGTGGTTGCGGGCGATCACGGTGAGGGGCTCGGGGAACACGGTGAACAGACGCACGGCATGCTGCTGTACGACTCCACGCTGCGCGTGCCGCTGGTCGTTGCCGCGCCGGGCCGTCAGGCCGCGGTCCGAGACGAAGCGGTGAGCCTTGCCGACATTGCGCCGACGATCCTCGCCGCAGCCGGGGTGCCTCGGCCCGACGTTATGAAAGGCCGCGATCTTCTGGGCGACATCAAGGTTGACGACTTGTATAGCGAAACCGAGTACCCTCGCGCCGCCGGCTGGAGCCCGTTACACGCGTTGACCGATGGGCGGTGGATGACGATTCGTGCCGGATCGGCGATGGAGCTGTACGATCTCCACAACGACCCTCGACAACTCCACGACATCGCCACCTCCCAGCCATCGATCACGAACGCGATGAGCGCGCGCATCGAGGCCATCCGCGGCGCGGCCGGGCAGGCGGGCCAGTCCGGCGCACGCGAGGTGAGCAGGGACGCCGAAGAGCGATTGCGCGCGCTGGGGTATGTTGCGAGCGGCTCGCAGGTCCCCGTCGCCGCCAATGCGCCGAATCCTGCATCGGTGATTGAGGCGTGGAACCGGTTTGAAGATGCATTGACGGCGCTTCATGCCCGGCGTCCCGACGCCCTCGCCGCACTCGAACAGTTGGCGCGCGAGCACCCGGAATCGCCTGTGTTCCAGACCACGGCTGCGCGTGCCATGAAGGACGCCGGGAAGCTTGACCGGGCGCTTGCGACCTATCGGCGTGCCGCGCGCCGCTGGCCGACCGATCCGATGCTGTTCCACGATCTCGCGGTGGCCGCTCGCGATGCCTCGCAAGCGGCACCGGGCGCTGCCGCCCGGTCGCTGCGCGAGGAAGCCGTGAAGGCCGAGCGCGTGGCGCTGGCGCTTTCGCCGAACAGCGCGGTCGCTCACAACGGTCTTGGGTTGCTGGCCGTGGACGAAGGCCGGACACAGGAAGGCGCGGCGGAATTCGAGCGCGCTTCGGCAATGGACCCGAACAACGCGTCGTATCTCGCGAATCTGGGTAATGCGCGCCGCGCCCTGGGAGATCGCGCTGCGGCCGAGCGGGCCTATCGTCTGGCGCTGAACGTCTCGCCGCAAACCGCGGACGCGGCGAACGGGCTCGGCGTGCTGCTGGTCGAGGCGCAGCGCCCGGCCGAAGCCGTCGCATGGTTCGAACGGGCGCTCGCCGCCGCGCCGGACTTCGCCGAAGCGCGTCTCAATCTTGGGATCGCGCTGCAGGAGAGCGGGCAGGCATCGCGCGCGGCCGAACAGTATCGTCAGGTGCTCGCCGCACGCGGTGCGCCCCGCGAAAAAGAAGCCGCGACGAAGCTGCTCGCGGCGATGCAGGGCGTAGGACGTGAAAGACGCTAAGTGCTGCCTTTCATAAATACGGTGACGCACCGAGGGCGGCGAGGCGCCCGTCTCGCAAGGCGCGAGGAGGGAGAATACCGGGAGTATTTGACCGACGAGCAACGCCGCGAGGCGGGATGCATCGCCGGCCGAATGCCACCGTATTTATGAAAGTCAGCACTGGGGATCGGCGGCATCCTCACCGGACCTCATGATCGCTACCAGGAACCGTACTCGCCGCGCCAAGATGATCAGTCGCCCTGCGCTCGCGACGCTCTGCGGTTGCGGCATCGTCTGGACACTCGCGTGTGGACAAGCGGCGCCAGCCCCCAGGCCGACTCCCGCGCGGAATCTCGTGTTGATCACGATCGACACGCTTCGCGCCGATCACGTTGGCGCGTACGGATACCGGCAGGCACGCACGCCGGCGCTCGATGGTCTCGCGCGAGGAGGAGTCCTCTTCGAGCAGGCGTTCGCCGCCGCGCCGATTACGTTGCCGTCGCACGCAACGATCCTGACCGGGCGGTATCCACCCGGTCACGGCGCCCGCGATAACGGCCTGCGCATGTCGGCAACGGTGCCGACCCTCGCCACCGTGCTGCACAGCCGCGGGTTCAAGACCGCGGCGTTCGTCGCCGCCTTTCCGCTCGATCACCAGTTCGGTCTGGATCGGGGCTTCGACGTGTACAGCGATCAGCTTGGCCGCGGACCCGATGGCCGGCCCGCGAACGAGCGGCCCGCATCGGCCGTGGTCAGCGAAGCCATCGCCTGGCTTGGTACGGTCGGCGCGCTGACCCATTCAGGGCCATCTTCCGATCCCGCCGATCCCTCCGGTCCCGCCCATCCTGCCGATCCTGCCCGTCCTGCCGATCCTGCCCGTCCTGCCGGTCCCGCCCCATTCTTCCTCTGGATCCACGTCTTCGAGCCCCATGCGCCGTACGGCGCAGACACGACCCGGCCGGTGCTCGATCGCTACGACGAAGAGATTGCGACGGTCGATCGCGAAGCCGGCCGTCTGTTGAGCGCGCTCGGCGATCGGTTATCGGACACGATTGTCGTGGCCGCCGGCGATCACGGCGAGGCCTTCGGCGAACATGGCGAGTACGCGCACAGCATCTTCGTCTACGACACGACGCTGCGCGTGCCGCTGATCATGCACGTACCGGGAGTCGCGGGGTTGCGCGGTGAGCCGCGCGCCCGCAGCGTCGCCGACGCTGTTACGCTCGCGGACGTCGCACCCACCGTGGCGCGGCTGCTCGGCGCCGGGATGAAGGACGTGGATGGCATCGACATGACGCCGGCCATCACGGGCGCTCCATTTGCGGCGCGTGAACTGTATGCGGAGTCGTTTGCGCCGCTGGTGGAGTTCGGCTGGGCGCCGCTTCGAGCCATCCGGCGCGAAAGGTGGAAATACATTGCGGCGCCGAAGCCGGAGCTGTACGACACCAGCAAAGACGCCGGCGAGCAGACCAATCTCGCCTCGATCAGCGAATCGGTCGCCCATCGTCTCGACAATCGCGTCAACCGGTACTCGGCGGCTGGGCTCGGTGCCGACGCGGCGGCCGAACCCTCGGCATCGGAGCGTCTTCGAGCGCTCGGGTACAGCGGCGGCGCGCGACGTGACGAAGGCGGCAGCCGGCCGGATCCGAAGGATCGGCGTGAGATCGCCGCGCGGATCGCGCAGGTGACGTCGGGCGAGCTGACAGGCTCGGCGCTCGTGTCGGCACTCGAGGCGATCGTCCGCGACGATCCGCGCAACGGGCAGGCACGTCTGCGTCTCGGCTATGCGCGACTGCAGGCCGGCGAGTGCGCGCGGGCGACACCGGAATTCCGCGCGGCGATTGACGCCGGTCTGGTTTCGGCAGATGCCTACCTCGGGCTGGCAACCTGTCTCGGGCAGGCGAACGATCTCGACGGCGCCGGCCGGGCGCTGGCCGGCGCCCACCGGCTCGAACCGGACAACCCGGCGATCCGCGCGAACCTGGGCATTCTGCAGGCGGCGCGAGGCGACACGGCCGGAGCGATTCGCGATCTGCAGGCAGCGCTGGCCGCCGACCCGAATCTGCATGAGGCCCGGTTCAATCTGGCGCTCGTGTACGCCCGCGCGGGACGCCGATCCGACGCAGCCGTGACGGCGCGCGAGTTGTTGTCGCGTCTGCCGCCCGGCGCCCCGGCACGTTCCGAAGTCGAGCGTTTGCTGCAGTCGCTGCGATGATCCCCATTTAACCAAAGAAGAACGCAAAGGCCGCTAAGGCCGCAAAGGTAAGCCGTTGCAGTCAACACCAGCCTTTTGCGGCGTCTGCGTTCGACGTCCAGCCAGGCGGAAACCCACGGTTTGTATCTCGACGTTATGGCCTCATGTTTACGTCTCCCCGAAAAGGCGTTAATCTCAACCATCCGCTTCCGGGCAACGACCGATTCCAGCCATTGTCCGGTTCTGATTGATTCAGTGGGAGGCCCTGGATGAAACGGCATCTATTCGGGACGGCGCTGCTGTTGTTCCTTGGCTGCGCCAGCGCCCTGGCGCAGCAGACGACCGGTAACATCACGGGACGGGTTCTGGACCAGCAGGGGTCCGGCGTTCCCGGTGCGACCGTCACGGCCAAAAGCGCGTCGACCGGATTCACGCGTACCGAAGTCAGCGACGCCGAAGGCGTCTATCGCCTCACCGCTTTGCCCGTCGGTCTGTACGACGTGACCACGGACTTGCCGGGTTTCGCGACGATCGTCAAAAAAGACATTGCGGTCGACGTCTCGAAGACACTCACGGTCGACTTCACTCTGAAGGTTGCGTCGGTGGCTGAAACGGTGAATGTCGTCGGCGCCTCACCGCTGATCGAAACAACGGCGTCGTCGGTCGGCGGCGTCGTCGACGTGAAGCGCATCGAGAGCTTACCCCTCAACGGACGCCAGTTCGCGAACCTGGCCGCCACGATTCCCGGCGTCGGCCTCGGGTTCCACAGCGACCCGACCAAGAGCACGCAATACTCGCCGCAGATCGCCGGTGGCAACGGCCGCAACCTGAATTATCAGATCGACGGCGGCGACAACAACGACGACACCGTCGGCGGGCTTCTGCAGCTCTATCCGCTCGAAGCGATTCAGGAGTTCAATTTCATCACGTCGCGTTACAAGGCGGAGTACGGCCGCAGCAACGGCGGCGTGATGAATATCGTGACGAAGAGCGGCACGAACCTGTGGTCGGGCAGCGGCTTCGAGCTGTTCCGCGATACGAAGATGAACGCCCAGACGGAGACCGAGCGTCTGACGAACGTCGACAAACAGAAGTACCGACGCAATCAGTTCGGCGGCAGCTTCGGCGGTCCGATTGTGAAAGACAAGGCGCACTTTTTCGCGGCCGTGGAGCGGACGGCTCAGGACACGTTCCAATCGGTGACCACGAAGGGACTTTTCCCTGATCAGGACGGCATCTTTTCGACGCCGTACCGCGAGAACCTCGTGACGGTCAAAGAAACCACCAATGTGAGCGCGGCGCAGTATCTATCGGTCAGGTACGGTTTCAATAACAATAACCAACCGTACGGCGTGACCCCCAACTCACCGCCTCCCGCCTGGGGCACCAGCACGAACAAATTCCATTCAATCAACGTGAATCACAACTGGGTGCTCAGCGGAGCGAAACTGAACGAGTTCATCTTCCAGTACGCAGACTTTGCGAACGCGATTACCGCCAACAGCCTCGATCCCGCGCAAACGTTTCCGAACAGAGTGACCGTCGGACAGAACCTGAATACGCCTCAGGCTACCCAGCAGAAGAAGTGGCAGTTCCGCGACGATTTTTCCTGGCACGTTGCCGGAATGGGCGGCCTCGGTCACGACTTCAGAACCGGCGTGAACTTCATCAACGAGCCGCGTCTGTACCTGACGTTCAACACGGGCACCGGCGGTTACTCGTACACCCACCTCGACGACACGCTCGCCGGCCCGATTTCGATCATCACACTGAACGGCGGTTCGGCTGAAGCCAATACGCCGATGAAGCAGTACGCCCTGTACATCCAGGACGACTGGCGCGCGACCGACCGGCTGACATTCAATCTGGGCTTTCGCTACGACCTCGTGACTGGCATGGCGATCGATCAGACCAGGAACCCGAATTTCCTGATCCTCGACCGAGCCGCCAAAGCCGGCGCGCTGAACGGCATCGCCGGTTTCGAGGATTACGGAAAGACGCCTGCGGAAGACAGGAACAACGTTCAGCCGCGGGTCGGCTTCGCCTACGACCTTCGCGGCGACGGCAAGGATGTCGTACGGGCCGGCTACGGCCGCTACTACGATTTCGGATACACGAACGCCAACATCCTGTTCGCCGCCGTGAATGCCACCGGGATTGGCGCCGGCACGATCTATCAGGTCACGAATTCGAACGGCATCCGGAAGACCGACGGCACCTTGTTCAAGGTGGGCGATCCAATCAGCAGCATCGCCCAGCCGAACGAAGCCGGCGGCGCGCTGCCGCTGAACTCACACATCGCATCGCCTCGGATCAAGCAGCCGTATGCCGATCAAGTGTCCGTTGGATGGTCGCACCAACTCGATAGCGCCACGGCGATTGACGTCGATTTCGTGCACTCGAACGGTCGCGATCTTGGATGGCGTCCCGCGATCAATCAACGGGACGGCAATCCAACCGGACCACGACGTTACTCCACGCTGCTCGCGGCGTTCGGATCGTTCAGCCCGGCGAGCTTCACGATTGACATCAGCAACGGCCGGAGCCGGTACGACGGCGTGAATTTCGGAATCCGCCGTCAGATGCGGCAGCACATCTCGTTCAACGCGTGGTATTCACTGGCACAGGCGAAGGGAACGAGCGGCAACGGGGCCGACGAGCTGAGCACCGCCAACATCCAGAACCATCTGGACCCGTTCGGCGACGTGCAGTTCGGTCCCAGTGGCCGGACCGACGCGCGCCACCGCATCACCGTCAGCGGTGTCATCGAGCTGCCGGCCGGCTTCCAGGTCGCGCCAATCTTCCGGTACCGCTCCGCGCTGCCGGTAGGCACTACTGAGGGCGTGGATGTGAACCAGAACGGTGCGAACAATGACATCCCCTCTGAAGCGTTCGCATTCGACGGGTTCGACGGCAACCACAATCCGATTCTGAAGGATCTCGGTGCGTGCAAGACCGTGAACTGCGGCCGCGGCGCATCGCTGTCGTCGCTGAATCTGAGGGTATCGAAGTCGTTCCACCTCGCCGGTACAGCTCGCGTCGAGGCGATCGGCGAGGTGTTCAATCTGACCAACGCCATCAATCCGGGGACGTTTGTGGTGTCACGGTTCACGGGAACGATCGCGAACAAAGCGACGAATCCCAATTTCCTCCGTCCGACGACCTACTCAGGCGACTTCCAGCAACCGGAGCAGCGGATTGGACAGATCGGTCTGCGATTCAGTTTCTAGGGCCTACCGCGGAGGACGCAGAGGACGCGGAGGGTCAATCCTGAAACCACAGGATTTTTCCTCCGTGTCCTCCGCGTCCTCCGTGGTGAGAATTACTCGGACGATCACCATAGCCTTCTTCGTGGCTTCGTGGCCTTCGTGTTTGAAGCTTCACCGGCTACGCGTTCAGACTTCCTGACCTGCGCTCAACGCCCACCAATCTGTTCCAGCTGCTTCAGATGATGAATCTGATGTCCGGCCATCTGATGGATGATCCAGTCGACGGTGAGCGCGCCGTATTCGGGATGCGATAACGTGGTGCCGCGATCCGCGTCGCTGAGCGACGCGAACATCGTCCGGTTCATCGTCGACATCGCGTGAAACGCCTCGAGCGCCTCACGGCCGCCGAGCGACGCGTCGCGACCGATCCACCGATCCTGATCGAACGCCTGGGCGACGTACCCCGGCGTCGACAGGGCCATGCGTGCGCGGTTGCCGAGCGCAAGCTCGGTCTGCGCGAGGTGAATGAGAATCTGCCGCGCCGTCCACTTCCCCGGCGCGTAACTGCCTTCGAATTGCGCCGGCGACCACTGACTGGCCAGCGAGCGAATGCGATGGACGGTTTCCCGCATCGAGGCGAGCGGTTCGCGGCCGCCGAGATCGTTGGTGTAGGGCGTGGTTGGAGCCATACACAAATAGTAATGATTCCAACTCACAACTCTCAAGTCTCAAGTCTCAACGCTCAGACTTGAGAGTTGACTTGAGACTTGACTTGAGACTTGAAAGTTGAGAGTTGAGACTTGATCATTCCTGCGCCAGCGCCACGACAGGATCGACGCGGGCGGCGCGACGCGCCGGGATGTAGCACGCGGCCCCGGAGACGGTGACGAGTACGACCGCGGCGATCGTGAACGCGACGGGATCCGCAGGCTCGACGCCAAAGAGCACCGCCTTGGCCAGGCGCGCCATCCCCTCGGCCCCAATCAGCCCGATCGTGACGGCAACGAATGTGAGGCGTACG
>QHWF01000185.1 GCA_003222455.1 Acidobacteriota bacterium | reverse complement strand
GAGCTCGAGGACCAGCCGCAGCACGCCATGGGTGCTGGGGTGCTGGGGCCCCATGTTGACGGTCATCGTTTCGGTGCGGATATCAGTCATTACTGATCTGATCTGCAATTCGGAATTCAGAATTCGGAATTCGGAATTCGGACCTGCATTCCAAATTCCGAATTCCTAATTCCGAATCAGTCGATCTCTCTGCAGGCTCTCCCTGAACTCCGCCTCGGTCACTTGCAGGGGTTCGGCATATCCCGGCGTTTTGTGAATCTGCACGGGATAGTCTTTCCGCAGCGGATACCCTTCCCAGTCGTCGGGCATCAACAGACGTCTCGGATCCGGATGCCCGTCGAACACGATGCCGAACAGATCCCAGACCTCGCGCTCGAGCCAGTTGGCGGCGGGCCAGACGTCGCTCACCGTCGTGACGTGTGCGTCGGCGGCGTGCAGCCTCAGCTTCAGCCGCAGGCGCAGCCGGTTGGTGATCGACACGAGGACGTACACGACCTCGTACCGCGGCTCGCGCGGCCAGAAGTCCACCGCGGTCAGCTCGGCAAGGAACGTAAACGCGAGGTCGGCACGATCCCGGAGAACGCGTGCCGCCGCCCCGATCGCATCCCGCGAGAGGTAGACCGTTGTCTGGAGATCGATGCTGGACGCCGGCTCGACCTGCGCCGCGGGGATGGCCTGGTGAAGCGTATCGATGAGCGCGCTCGAATCCATTACGCGAGCTTCTGCTGCGCGATCTTCCGCTGAAGCTGGACGATGCCGTAGATGAGCGATTCGGGACGAGGCGGACACCCCGGGACGTAGACATCGACCGGCACGATCTGGTCGACACCCTGCACCAGCGCGTAATTGTCGAACACGCCGCCAATCGAGGCGCACGCGCCCATGGAAATCACCCACTTCGGTTCCGGCATCTGGTCGTAGATCCGGCGCAGCGCCGGCGCCATCTTTCGCGAAAGGCGACCGGCCACGATCATGAGGTCTGACTGGCGGGGACTGCCGCGGAACACTTCGGCGCCGAACCGCGCGATGTCGTATCGCGAGCAGCTCATCGCCATCATCTCGATGGCACAGCACGCGAGGCCGAACGTGACCGGCCAGATCGACGAGCGCCGCGCCCATTGCACCATCTTCTCGACCGTCGTGGTGAGGACGGGGATCTCGGACTCAAGACCCATTCATGATCGCTCCTGTCCCCAGTCGAGCGCGCCCTTCCGCCACACGTACACGTATCCGGCGAGCAACAGCAGCATGAACAGCACGACCTGGACGAACCCGGTCCATCCGAGATCCCGAACCGCCATCGCCCATGGATACAGAAAGGCGACTTCGATGTCGAACAGCAGGAAGATCATCGCCACCAGGTAGAACTTGACCGACTGACGCTCGCGCGCGTCGCCGACGGGGGGCATGCCGCACTCGTACGGCGCTTCTTTTTCCGGTGTCGGTTTTTTCGGACCGAGCACGCCGGACAGCCCGATCGACGTCAGGGCGAATCCGGCGCCGAGGGCGATCATGATCAGGATGGACAGCCAGCTCTGCATCGTCGATCAGGTCAGGCTTGTGAACAAATTCCCAAGCCTTCATGCTAGCACAACGACCAATGACCACCCTGCGGCTCGCGTGGTTCTCGCCGCTGCCGCCGGCCCGTTCCGGCGTGGCATCGTACACCGCCGAGCTCGTGCCGCTGCTGCAGCACGAGCTCGCCATCGAGTGCTTCCCGGAATCGCGGGCGCACGATTTCATCTGGCAGCATCGCCGCGCACCGTACGATCTCGTCGTGTATCAGCTCGGCAACGCGCCGTTCCACGACTACATGTGGCCGTATCTCGTCGCGTATCCAGGACTCGTCGTACTGCACGACCCGCGCCTGCATCATGCCAGGGCACGCCTGCTTCTCAGCCAGAAGCGGTTCGACTCCTACCGGCACGAGTTCTGGTTCGACCATCCGGACGCGACCCGCGACTTCGTCGAGTACGCGATCGAGGGGCTGGGCGGACCGATTTACTACTTCTGGTCGATGCTGCGCGTGCTGATGAACACCGCGCGGGTGGTGGCCGTGCACAACGAGCGCGTGGCCGACGGATTGCGGGCGTCGTTCCCTGAAGCCATCGTCCGCGCCATTCCGCTCGGGAAGGCGCCGCTCGCGGCGAGCCGAGTCGAGCGACAGGAGACGCGTGCCGATCTCGGTGTCTCGAAAACGGGCGTCGTGTTCGCGGTATTCGGAAAGCTGACTCCGGAAAAACGAATCGCTCCGATCCTGCGGGCCTTTGCCTCCACGGTTCGGGACGGCGTCGACGCGTGGTTGTGGCTCGTCGGCGACGCGGCTGCCTATCCGTCACTCGTCATGGAGCTCGAGGAGCTGGCCATCGCCGACCGCGTGCGCGTCACCGGTCATGTCTCCGAACGTGCCATCGGCAGGTATCTCGAAGCGACGGACGTGTGCCTGTGTCTGCGATGGCCTACGGCGCTCGAGACGTCAGCGGCGTGGCTGCATTGCCTGGCGGCCGGACGACCGACGGTGATCACGGACCTCGCGCATCTCGTCGACGTGCCGACGATCGATCCGCGTCACCATCGCGCTCCGGCGCCACTGTCCGCCGTAGACCCGCCCCGACCCGGAGCGGTTGCCGTGCGAATCGACCTGCTCGACGAAGATCGCGCATTGCGCGGCGCGATGCGCACCCTTGCAACCGATATCTCGTGGCGCGAAGCGCTGGCCAGCGCCGGTCATGCGTACTGGCTCGCCAACCATACGATCGAGTTGACGGCGGCCAGGTACCGTGACGTCATCCACGAGGCCGCGGCCCGCCCGGCGCCCGTTTGCACCGATTTGCCGCGCCACTTCACAGAGGATTACACGGAGCTGACGCGCCGCATCGCGGATCATATCGGCATTTCGGACGCGGTCTCGTTTCTTCGCTGATTACGCGACGGGCCTCCTGCCCTTCCTGCCGATCCTGCCCTTCCTACCAGTCCGCCCGTCCCGCCCATCCTGCCTATCCCGCCCGTCCTTTCTGCACTGGCGCTGGGGCCCCACCCCGAGCGCGAACTGACGCTAACGCTCCGCCGCGGCGTTCCTTGGCCGCGGCGAAGCGTGGCCGCAGGCGCCCCCGTCGTGTCCCGCCCTCTCCCACGCATACCCGGGTTCCGTCGTCAGCCGCGTATCCTCCACGGGCACACCGATCGTGAAGTGATACAGACTCTGAAACGAGTGACCCGTGAGCCCGAGGACCTGGTGGACTGGATCGTCGTAATAACAGCCGATGCCGGTGCCCCGTGTGCCGGCGGCCTCGGCGGCGAGATACAGGCGCTGGCCCACCACGCCCGACTCCCAGAACAGCTGACGGTAGAACGAAGGGCCGAACTGCTGCAGGCTTGCATCGAATTCCGCGAGCATCCCGAGGCTGAAGAAACCGTCGGCGGCGATTTCCTGATCGCAGCTCACCCGTTCTGCAAGGCGCCGACAGTCGCCTGGCGCCAGCCGGAACAGCGGCAGCCCGTCGGACACAGGCTGCCAGCTGAAGTCGCGGCCGATCGCGGCACGAAGCGCGTCGACTGCACGCGGGTTGCGGACCAGCAGGTACAGTCCGGGATCGACACCATCGACGCGATGCACGAAGAGGGCGAGGTGAATTCTCGGATCCCACCAGAGCGCGTCCCACGGCGGACGATCGGCCGGCAGGACGCTCGCGAGAAGAGCGAAGAAACGGTCGGCGTCAATCGCCGACCGGCCATCGAGCGCAACGGCGCTGCGACGCTGGAGTAACAGGGGTCTATCTGGTAATCGCGTGATCGGGTGATCGGGTAATTGGACTGAACAATTGTTCTGACTGCGGAACTGGCCTCGAGGCGTCGTCGACAAGGCGCGGCCGGGATCCTGCGTGGCGCGTGCGATGTCGTCGATGAACGTCCACTGGATGTGATCCTCGCTCAACTGGCTCGCCCTGCCGGCCCATGTCCCGCCGCGAACGGCGTCAACGAGCGCGTCGCGATCAATCATCGCCATCGGCCCGGCGTCAAACGACTCGTGACTGCGGACTACGCTCAGTACACATCCCACCTCCTCGTGCTCGGCGTCCACGTAGTCCTGGTCGCGATCGATGCCGGCAAGAGCGGCGATCTGTTCATGCGGCCAGTCGGGAACGATTGACGCACGCTGTGATGCCAGCGCCGCCGCAATCGCAACCGCCGCCACGGCATGACCGAGGTCGTGCTGGCAGTACCGAAACGCGCGCTCGCCGTACTTCCACGCTTCGCGCCAGTGAATCGACGTGAGCACAACGAACCATTGCGCCGATTCCAGTCCAACGATCCGCTGCCATTCGTCCGGATCGAACGCGCACCGCTGCTCGAGCGCATGTCGATCGGCGGCGTAGTGGTACACGCCCGCAGCCGTCGAGATCCCCGGCGTCGGACCGCAGACGACGTACGCTTCCGTTGGGTGGAGATTGCCGCTGGACGGGTTCACCCGGAGCGACCAGCGCGATCCGCGAAGCTCTTTCCACGCAGAGAGCCCGAGCGCGTGCCGGAGGATGTCGCCGATGACCGAGTGAAACGCGCCCGGCCGCGGGAACAGCGGGCACTCGGGGGCGCCGTTGAAATGGCGGAACGGATCGGGCTGCGATGCCCAATCGAGATACCCGAGCGATCTGGCGAAGCGATCGAAGTGGTGCTTGGTCCCGTCGTGGTAGCTATGGATCACGAGATTGCAGATTTCAGATTGCAGATTTCAGATTGGTTTCAGATTGGTTTCAGATTGGTTTCAGATTGGTTTCAGATTGGTTTGGCGCGGTTGAAATGACTTGCAATCCTTCGCAAATCTGAAATCTGAAATCTGAAATGTCACGCGCTCTCAGCGTCCTTCATCCTCCGATCCAGCTCCTCGAGCGCCTGTCGAATCTGCACTTTCCGCTGTTCGTGCGTGGTCACTTCCAGCTGACGTGCGAGCTCGGTACGCGCGAGCCTCAGCGACTCGAGCGCGCGCACTTTTTCCGGATCGCGTACGGGCTTCGTGTGGGTCTGTCTGCGCTCGCGTTCGAGCTCCTCCATTCGTTCCTGAATTCGTGCATCGGCATCGATGAGTCCCTCGCCGGCATCACCCATAATCCGCACATTATAAGATGACGGCGTGACGCCGCGTTCGCCGATCGATCCGCTGGCGCCGTTTCATCCTGCCGTCCGCGCCTGGTTCAGCAGCGCGTTCGCGGCGCCGACACGCCCGCAGAGCCTCGGCTGGCCCGCGATCGCGCGTGGTGAATCGACGCTGATCCTTGCGCCCACCGGCAGCGGCAAGACGCTGGCCGCCTTTCTCTGGTGCCTCGACCGTTTGATGTTCACGGCCGCGCCGCCGAAATCAGATCGATGTCGCGTGCTCTACGTGTCGCCGCTCAAAGCACTGGCGGTGGACGTCGAACGCAACCTGCGGGCGCCGCTGGCCGGCATCATGGAGATCGCGGCGGGCCGGACGGAGGTCCTGGTCACGCCTGCCGTCGCCATCCGCACCGGCGACACGCCGCAGCGCGAGCGCGCGCGCTTCCAGCGTGAGCCGGCCGACATCCTGATCACCACGCCCGAATCACTCTACCTGATGCTCACGTCGAACGCGCGCAACGCGATGCGCTCGATCGACACGATCATCATCGACGAAATCCACGCGCTCGTGCCGACCAAGCGCGGCGCGCACCTGGCGCTGTCGCTCGAACGCCTCGACGCGTTGTGCGCGAAGCCACCGCAGCGGATCGGTCTGTCCGCAACCCAGCGGCCGCTCGACGAAGTCGCGCGGTTCCTCGGCGGCGGCGAGGCGCAGGCGCGCGCGCGGCGAGGGACAAGGTCCGGCCAGACGCGGTCGTCGAAATCGGCCGGCATCAACCCGCCGAAGAAACCTGCCGCCAGCGCGCCTCTGGGCGAGCACGCCGAAGCGGAGGTCGCCGACGAATTCTCCGCTGCCCGCAGCGTCCACTATCGCCCGGTGACCATCGTCGACGCCGGCCAGAAAAAGGAGCTGCGCCTGTCGATCGAAGTGCCCGTCGAGGACATGGCGAAGCTGACGACCGCCGACGACATCCCCAGCGGCCCGGCGTCGGTCGGCGACTCGCGTCCGTCAATCTGGTCGGCCATTCACCCCCGCCTGCTCGAGTTGATTCGAGCGCATCGATCGACGCTCATTTTCGTGAACAGCCGGCGGCTCGCCGAGCGCCTGGCCGGCGCCCTGAACGATCTCGCCGGCGAAACACTCGTCCGATCGCACCACGGGTCGATCGCGCGGCCGCAGCGGGTCGAAGTCGAGGACCTGCTCAAGGCGGGAACGTTGCGCGCCCTCGTCGCGACCTCCTCGCTCGAGCTCGGCATCGACATGGGAGCGATCGATCTCGTCGTGCAGATCGAAGCGCCGCCCTCGGTGGCGAGCGGCCTGCAGCGCATTGGACGTGGCGGCCACCAGGCGAATGCCATCAGCGAAGGGGTCGTGTTCCCGAAGTTCCGTGGCGACCTCGTCGCCTGTGCGGCCGTGGCCAAAGCGATGCACGATGGCGCCGTCGAAGCATCACGGTACCCTCGCAATCCCCTGGATATCCTCGCGCAGCAGGTCGTGGCGATGGCGGCCATGGACACCTGGGACGACGAGCATCTGTTTGCCACCATCCGGCGCGCGGCGCCGTTCTCCGAGTTGAGCCGCGCCGTGTTCGAAGGCGTGCTCGACATGCTGTCGGGACGGTATCCGTCCGACGAATTCGCGGAGCTGCGGCCGCGCATCACGTGGGATCGCGTGGCCGGCACGATCGCCGCGCGCGAAGGTGCGAA
>QHWF01000184.1 GCA_003222455.1 Acidobacteriota bacterium | reverse complement strand
TTCGCATTCGATGCGCTGCTCGCCAGTTACAGGCTCGTCGATTCGATTCTGACGGCCGACACCGACGCGCTTGCCGGAAAAGACTTGTACGATGACGACTATTTCGAGAAGTTCTTTGCAAAGGTGCGGCCGGTGCTCGAGCGGCGCCTCGCCGAGTCGATCACGGCGACAGCAGGACTGATTATGGGCGCATGGGAGCAGGCAGGTCGGCCCGAGCTCCCGGGAGGGGGAGGGGCGCCTGCGGCCATGCGGCGGCGCGGGGTCCCCAACGCGGCAGCCGCGTTGGGGTGCAGGCGGTGGGGCGCTGGCGCCAGTGGAATAAAAGTGGGTCGGGTGGGTCAGGTGGGTCGGGGAGGCCAGGGAGGCCAGGGAGGTCGACCGACCCGACCTCCCATGATCGGGTAATCTGGGATTGAATCGGGTCTCGGACTCAATTGGTGATCACCAGGCTCTCGTAACGCGATGCTGAACATTTACCTGCTGCCCGTTGGCTCAGGGCGGTTCGAGTTGTACTCCGAGCCGCCCGAAGAACACTCGTCGATCGAGCCCCGCGATGGTCCTTTCAGACGGACCTTCCACGGGCTGGGCGAGCGCTGGCGTGAAACCGTTCAAAGCGCGCGGCGTCGCGACCGTGCCGCCGGCCGGCTGAAGCGATGGCGCGACTGGAGCGTCTGTCGTGTCGCCGAGATGATCGCCGAGCAACGGACGTTGTGGTCGATTCGAAACGAGGCTGCCGCGAGCTTCGTGTACCCATCCGACCTGCCCGAGTCGATCGCTTTGGCCCGCCGCGATCGCATGCTGGTGCACGCGAGACGACACCACGGAATCTGGACGATCCTGGACGGGACCCTCCTCGCGGCTTCAGGTGTCTTCATGCTCATACCGGGGCCGAATGTGCTGGCGTACTATTTCGGCGTGCGAGCTGTCGGTCATTATCTGTCCTGGCGCGGGGCGCGGCAGGCTCTGGACCGGCTCCAGTGGGAGACGCGGGCGGAACCGGCGCTGGCGGAACTGGGCCGCCTGGTGGACGTGCCACGCGACGCGCGCGCATCGCGGGTCGAGGCCATCGCCGAAAGCCTGCGGCTGCCGCGACTCGTCGCGTTTTTCGACCGCGCCGCGGTTCCGGTACGGTGATCGGCCGCGCGTGATATGAACACAGGACGCCGCCTCAGCCCACGAAATGCACCCACTAGCCCACGAAATGCACCCACCAGAAATGCAACCACGAAAGCGCGAAGACACGAAGAACGCACGAAGAATGTACCCAAGGGCTTTCTTCGTGGTTTCGTGTCTTCGTGGCAAAAAATGCAGCAACCACAAAGGATGTTGCGATTCGTGTGCTCGGTAGCAGGTTGTCATTACTCAGACGCGGTCCTGCCATGAAACTCCGCGAAGTTGCCGAACGGCTGGACTGCCGTCTCGAAGGCGACGGTGAGATGGAAATCGTGCGTGTCGCCTCGATCCGGCACGCCGTCGCCGGCGATCTCACGTTCCTCGTCAACCCGAAGTACGCCGCGCAACTGAGCGAGACAAGAGCGTCCGCGGTGATCCTCGGCCCTTCCTCACCCGGACGAAATGACGTGCCGCCGGCCGTCGCGGTGCTTCGCGCCGGGGATCCATATACGGCTTACGCGCGCGCGCTCGACCTGTTCACCGAGCCAGCGCGGCCTGCCGCCGGCGTTCACGAGCTCAGTGCAATCGCCGGGGACGTGTCGCTCGGCGCCGACGTGTCGATCGGTCCCTTCGTGACCGTTGGCGCCGGCGCGCGAATCGGATCCCGCACGACGATCTATCCGAGCGTGGTGATCGGTCCCGGCGCCCGTATCGGCGACGACTGTGTCCTGCACGCGCACGTGTCGATCCGTGAGCGCGTGACGATCGGGCACCGCGTGATCCTGCACGACGGCGTCGTGGTCGGCAGCGACGGCTTCGGGTTCGCGAAGCAGCCCGATGGCACGCACCTGAAGATTCCGCAGCACGCCGGCGTCGTCATCGAAGACGATGTCGAGATCGGCGCCAACTCCGCGATCGATCGGCCGGCAGTCGGCGAGACGAGGATCTGCGCCGACACCAAGATCGACAACCTGGTGCACATTGCACACGGCGTCGTCGTCGGCCGCCGCGTCCTGCTCGCGGGCCAGTCCGGAATCGCCGGCAGCACGACGGTCGGCGACGATGTGACCATCGCGGGCCAGTCGGGGGTCGTCGGCCACGTCCGCATCGCAAACGGCGCTGTGATCGGCGCGAAGAGCTCGGTGACGCACTCCCTGCAGCCGGGGGAGTTCGTCACCGGGAATCCGGCCATCGACCATCACGAGTGGCGGAAAGCGTCCGTGCTCTTCCGCCACCTGCCGGAGCTGAAAAAGCGCGTTGAGGAGCTCGAGCAGCACATCGCAGAGCTCGAGGAGAGGCTCGCCGAATGCCGGACACCTCCGGGCACCCGTTGATGCGCCGCAGCGCGCTTGCTTTCGTTCTCATCGTCCTTGCCGCTCGTGCCAGTGCTCAGGTCCCGCAGCCCGTCGTGGTGCCCGCGCCGCCCGGACCAGAGTTCCTGTCGCGATACGACTTTCATTTGACGGCGTCCGAGCTCCTTCACGAGGACGATGCCGCTCAGCGGTTCTCGTGGGACACACACTTCGGCGGCTCCCTCGACCTGGCGGACTACGTCAGCGGCCGCGCGTCGCTGCTCATCGACTACCAGGCGGTTCTGGGCAGCGAGTTCCGGGCGTTCGATCCGAATCAGGGCAACTACATTCTCGAGGCGTCGGCGTCGGGCCGCGCGCGCAATACGGAGTTCGTCGGCGTGTTCCACCACGTGTCGCGTCATCTCAGCGATCGGCCGAAGCGTCCAGCGGTCGCGTGGAACACGATCGGCGGCCGCGTGCTGCACCGGCTGAGCGTCAGCGGCACCACCATCGATGCCGATCTTGATGTCGGCCGCGTGGTGCAGCACTCGTTCGTCGACTATACGTGGATCGGCAGTCTCGGGCTGCAGGTGCGGCACGAAGCGACGCCGCGAGTCGGCGTCTTCGCGCACGCGACCGGACAGTTGTACGGGGTCGACGGGCTGGAAGCAGGTCGAAGCCGGCAGCGAGGCGGCATGGCCGAGGCAGGTATCCGGTTGACCGGTGGCGCAGGTGCGCTCGAGCTGTTTGCCGGCGTTGAACGTCGTGTCGACGCGTATCCGCTGGAAAGGATACCGAAACGATGGGGACTCGCCGGTTTTCGCCTACTCAGTAGATAATCGGGTCCATGAAGGTTTGGCTGCTCCGCCGCCTGATCGCCACGTGTGTCTGCGGCGTCATGCTCCTGGGCGCACCGAGTGTGCCCTCCGCTGCGGTTCGCCCTCCGAAGCTGCAGTACGAGCTGACGGCGCTGCCCAACGGCCTGACGCTGGCACTGTCCGAGGATCACTCGACGCCAATCGTGCATGTGAATCTCACCTATCACGTCGGCTCGAAGAACGAGAAACCGGGGCGGACCGGATTCGCCCATCTGTTCGAGCACCTGATGTTCAAAGGCTCGAAGAACGTGCAGCCGGAGGCCCACACGTCGATGATTTCATCGGTCGGCGGCCAGAGCAATGCCTACACAACCGATGACGAGACGGTGTTCTGGGAGACGTTCCCCGCGCAATATCTGCCGATGGTGCTGTGGCTGGAAGCCGACCGGATGGCGACGCTCCGCATCGACAAGGACACGTTCACCAACGAGCGTGAGGTCGTGAAGGAGGAACGGCGGATGCGGGTGGACAATCAGCCGTTCGGCCGGTTGAACGAGATCATTTACGACCAGGCGTTCACGGTGCACCCCTACAAACATCCGACGATCGGCAGCATGCAGGATCTCGAGGCCGCATCGGTCGACGACGTGCGCGACTTCTATCGCACGTACTACGTGCCCGGGAATGCCACCCTGACGCTCGTCGGCGACTTCGATTCGACGCAGGCGATTCAGCTCGTGAACCAGTATCTCGGCCGCGTGCCGAAAGCGGATCACGAGGTGCCGCGCGACATTCCCCAGGAGCCGGCGCAGACGAAGGAGAAGCGCGTCAGCCTCGAGCAGCCGTGGCCGCTGCCGGCTGTCGTGGTCGCGTACCACGTGACGTTCGACGGCAACCCCGATTCGTATCCGCTGCACATTGCGGCGAAGGTGCTCTCCGACGGCCAGAGCTCGCGGATTTACAAGAAACTGGTGTACGACACCCAGATGGCCGTGGCCGCCTTCGGCAATGCGAATCTGATCGAGGACCCGAACCTGTTTTATGCCGTCGCGATCGTCCAGCCGGGACACGCGACTGCTGAGGCCGCGGACGCGCTCATCGCCGAAATCGAGCGGCTGAAGACCGAGCCAATCACCGAACGCGAGCTGCAGCGGACGAAGAACCAGTTCGCGAGGGATTACATTCTCCAGCGGGAATCGAACCAGAGCAAGGCGTTGATGCTCGCGCACGCCATCGTCATTCACCGCGATGTCAGGACGGCGGACGGCGAATTCGACATCTTTCAGGGCATCACGACCGCGGACGTCCAGCGTGTGGCGCGGACGTACTTCAGGTCGGAGAATCGCCTGGTGCTGACGATCATGCCGTCGTCGGGCAAGGCAGGTGCGCGATGAAGCCGTTTCCGAGCACACCGAGGTTTCTGAGCACACTGAGAGGGAACAGCCACCGTGGCTTGTGCATCTCCGTGTTCTCGCTCTGTCTCTGTGTCGAGGGGTATGCACAGCCTCGCGACTGGCCGACCCAGAGCCCGCCGCGTCCGCTGCCGGCGCGCGATATCAAGTTTCCGCCGTACGAAATACGGACGCTTCCGAACGGGTTGCAGGTCGTCGCGGTGCTGCACCACGAACAACCGCTCGTCGATTTCCGGCTGCTCGTCGGCGCCGGCGCGGCCGCCGATCCAAAAGACAAGCTCGGTCTGGCGCACCTCGAAGCCGCGCTGCTCGATCAGGGGACGACGACCAGGTCGGCGCAGGAACTGGCGGACGCGATCGACTTCATCGGCGGCGCCATGAGCGCCGGCGCCGGCACCGATTTGACGTTCCTGCACGTGGTCGTCATGAAGGACAGCTTCGAAACCGGCATGCGGATGCTGTCGGACGTGGCGCGACATCCCGGGTTCGCGCAGGCGGAGATCGATCGCCAGCGCCAGCAGATGCTGTCGGGCTTGCGTGTGAGTCTTGATGACCCGGAGTACGTCGCCAATTCGGTGTTCGATCGGCTCGTGTATGGCTTTCATCCTTACGGCTTGCCCGAGACCGGCACGCCGGAGACCATCGCCAGCATCACCCGCGACGATCTCGTCGCGTTTCACGACCGTCATTTCGTCCCCAACGGCGCGATTCTGGCTATCGTTGGCGACGTCACCGCCGACGAAGCCTTCGATATGGCGAAGAAGGTTTTTGGTGACTGGGAAACACGGGATCTGCCGACGCAGCTGTTCATCGCGCCGCCCGATCCGACGCGGCGGGTCGTCGTCGTCAACAAGCCCGATGCCGTGCAGACCGAAGTACGGGTCGGTCACATCGGGATTCCGCGGAAACATCCGGATTACATGGCCGTGAACCTGGCCATCCGCATCCTGGGCGGCGAGGGCAGCAACCGCCTGCATCAGGTCCTGCGGACACAGCGGGGGCTGACCTACGGGGCCCAGGCAAACATGGACACGTTGAAGGACACCGGGGATTTCGAAGCCGAAACGAACACGCGTTCCGAGGCCACCGGTGAAGTGCTGCGGCTGATCGTCGACGAGTTCTGGCGGCTGCAGCGTGAGCGCGTGCACGAAGTGGAGCTGGCGGACGCGAAGGCGTACCTGACCGGGAGCTTTCCGCTCACGATTGAAACGCCCGAATCCATCGCCATGCAGGTCGTCAATGTGCTCTTCTACGGGTTGCCGCTCGACCAGCTGCAGAGTTTCCGCGAACGCGTGAACGCCGTCACCGTCGACGACATCCAGCGCGTCGCACGCGAGTTCCTGCGCCCGGACCGATTGTCGGTGGTGCTGGTCGGCAACGCGAAAGCGTTTGCGTCGCAGCTCGGCGGCGTCGGCTTCGGGCAGTTCGAGACCGTGGAGCTTGCGGATCTCGATCTGACGACCGCCACCTTCAAACGCACTGGAACGCGCGCCGGGCACGCGGCAAGACGGGAGCGCCTGCGGCCACGCTTCGCCGCGGCCAAGCAACGCCGCGGCGAAGCGTCAGCGTCAGTTCGCGCTGGGGGTGGGGCCCCAGCGCCAGTGCAAAAATGATGGGCAGGATGGGCAGGATAGGCAGGATGGGCAGGATAGGCAGAATGGGCAAAAAGATGAGGATCGAAGATCAACATGATGGCAGTGACGCTAGCCACGATGCCCGAATGCCGCCCAAGGATGCTGAGCTTCGTGACCTGGGAGGCGACTAGCCCACGAAATGCAACAACGAAGTCACGAAGACACGAAGAACGCACGAAGAAGATGTTCTGGTGATTACCGTTGTCTCCGTTCTCTCCGTTGCCGCCATCTCGCGATGTCTCCGTCCTCTCCGTTGCCGCCATCTCGTACTACCAAAACGGGTGGTGCGTCCATTTCGCGGCGGCCGTACCATTAGCTCATGATCCAGGAGCAGCTTCCCGATGACGCCGACCTGCTCGACTCGTACTCGCGGGCGGTCATTCACGCGGTCGAGGTGGTCGGCCCTGCCGTCGTGAAGATCGACGTCGAACGCGGCGGAGGTTCGGGCGTCGTGTTCACGCCGGACGGCCTCGTTCTCACGAACAGCCACGTCGTGCATCGCGCGCCGCGCATGGCGGTGACGCTGCCCGACGGCCGGAGATTTCGCGCCGATATCGTCGGCGACGATCCCGAAACCGACCTCGCCGTGATCCGCGCTGAGGTGGCCGCGGGTGTGGCGCTGCCGTGGGCGAGCCTGGGCGATTCGCGCGCCGTGCGCGTGGGCCAGATCGCGATTGCGATCGGCAACCCCTACGGCTTCCATCATTCCGTGACAGCCGGCGTCGTCAGTGCGCTTGGACGGTCGCTCCGTTCGCGCTCGGGCCGGCTGGTGGACGACGTCATTCAGACCGACGCGGCGTTGAACCCCGGTAATTCGGGCGGACCGCTGGTGACCACGCGCGGCGAGGTCATCGGCGTCAATACCGCGATGATTCAGCCGGCGCAGGGCCTGTGTCTCGCCATCGCCAGCAACACGGCCAAGTTCGTCGCCGCGCGATTGATTCGCGACGGTCGCATCCGGCGCAGCTACATCGGCGTCGCCGGCCAGACCGTCCCGATTCCGCGTGCGCTCGCGCGCGCGAACCAGCTGGCCGTTTCGGCCGGCGTGTTCGTGGCCTCGGTCGAGCCGCAGAGCCCCGCCGCGGCCGCAGGCGTGCGCGACGGCGACGTCATTCTCGCGTTTGCCGGAGAGCCAATCAGCGGCGTCGATCATCTGCATCGTCAACTCACGGACGATCGGATTGGCGTCGCATCAGCCGTGACGATCCTGCGGCACGGCGAACGGCAGCAGATCACCGTCGTGCCGGCTGAGGCGCCGGGGCGACAATGAGAGTGCAGATTTCAGATTGCAGATTTCAGATTGCTTTGGCAGCAATCTGGGCATCGAATCTGCGATGGGCAATCGACGCTTAAAACGTGATCAACCCTCGCCGGACCGCGCGCCGGACCGCATCGGTCCGGTTGGCCGCGCCAAGCTTGCCGGAAATGGCCGACACGTGAAACTTCACGGTCTGATCGCTGATGCCAAGGCGTTGCGCGATCGTCTTGTTCGGCAGGCCTTCGGCGAGCAACTCCAGCACCTGCACTTCGCGGGGCGTCAGCGGCTC
>QHWF01000183.1 GCA_003222455.1 Acidobacteriota bacterium | reverse complement strand
CGCCCGCGAAAACAGCCGTTTGGAGCGCCGTGGTCGTCAAAGGAGGGAGAAGGCCGGGCGTCGTCGTCGGGCTCACCGGCTCCGAGCGGCTGCAGGCGAGTGCGGCGACGAGGGGCACTGCCCATGGAAACTTCACGTACGCGAGGGCATAACGCACGTGACCCAATTATCGTCTATCATGGAATTCCGCCGTTCCGGCAGAGCCGGATCTGCCGGCATTCACGCGTTGGTGTATAGTTCAACCATACCGACAGCGATCAATTCGCCAAATCCAGGCTCCCGCTGCACCCAGCGGGAGCCCGCAAGTCTGAACCAGGCCTGCAGGATGACCGGCTCGCTGGCATGAATGCGTCGCCTGGGAACCTCCGAAACGAGCCTGTATGACTTCTGTCCCTGTGGATCGTCTCGTCGTCGCCCTGGAAGAGCGGCGTGCCGTCTTGATCGACGTGATTCGTCGGGCCCGCCGGGAAATCACGCTGTCGCTCTTCCGCTGCAATGACGAGGAGATTTTCGACGAACTGGCGGCGGCCACTGCGCGAGGTGTCGACGTGGACGTGCTGGTCACCTCACGCAGCAAAGGCGGACCGCGACGCCGCCAGAAGCTCTGGGACGGGCTCGAGCGGACGGGGGCCTCGGTGCACGCCTACAGCGATCCCGTGGTGAAGTATCACGCGAAGTATCTCCTGGCCGACGAGGGACCGGCCGTCGTCGCCTCGTTGAATTTCACGAAAAAGTGTTTCCGGAAGACGTGCGATGCGATTGTCGTCACGCACGACCCCGCCGTGGTGTCCGGGCTCCGGCGATTGATGGCGGCGGACCGCGATCGCCAGCCGATTCCTGCGGATCTCTCGCCGCGGCTGATCGTCGGCCCCGAACACGCACGGCGGCAGTTCACCAGCGTCATCGAGCAGGCGCGCAC
Organism: Acidobacteriota bacterium; assembly: GCA_003222455.1. Classification (GTDB taxonomy): domain Bacteria; phylum Acidobacteriota; class Vicinamibacteria; order Vicinamibacterales; family CAVVIG01; genus QHWF01. The sequence continues at coordinate 7,400 of QHWF01000183.1, read as the reverse complement.
GAGCATCCGCCTCATCGACGCGAAGCTGTCGGATCCGGAGCTGATTTACAGCGCCAACCGGGTCGCCGGCCTGAAATCGCACGGCAAGATCATGGTGATCGACGACCGGCTGCTCGTGGTCGGGAGCATGGCGCTGTCGGCGATGAGCCTCGATTTCCGGCGCGAAGTGTCGATTGTGGTCGAGGAGCCGTCGGCCATCGCCGAAGCGCTGCAGCTGTTCGCGTCGGCCGACGCGCCCGCGCCGGAACCGCCCTCGGCCGGGGGCGAGACGGCTGACGGCACGCTGTCCTGACCGCACTCAAATCTTCAGCATCCTCCCGCCACGCCGCTTCGCGGCAGCGCGCAGGTAGGCGGCCGTCCGATCGACGATTTCGACGCCCGTCAACTGGCTCAGCGTGCCCGTCGCGCGATCGCGCCCGAATTCCACGAACCCGTCGCCGGTCTTCGCCGCTTGCCGGCGGGCGGGTTCGACGAAGCGGCGATCGCTTGGCGGCGGCGCGAAGCCAAACAGGTTTTTCAGCCAGCCACCGCTGAGCCCCGCCGCGCGGCCGAATGCAATGGCCGTATCCACGTAGGGCGCGGCGACCACGCTGCGCCCGGCGGTGAGTGCCGGGGCGATTTCCCAGCGCACGCGGAAGGCGAGATCGGCCGCATAGAGAATCAGCAGCGTCCGCGCCGACGGCCGGCCCGCGTTCTCGTCCGCGACGCCGAGCTCTTCGAACAGCCCCGAGGCATCCCAGTGACTGATGCCGCTGCGTTTCCGGCGATCGATCGACGCGAGGGCCGCCCGCGCCGCGCTCGTGAGTGCGACGCTCGATACGCTGTCCACGGCAATCAGTGCCGGCGTGGACGTTCTCATACTTCGGACCCGGTGACGCGCAGCCACTCGGCGACCGCATCGACGTTCCACTCCGACCACGGACGCCGCTCGCCTTCTCGAAACAACTGCCGGATGTGGTGGTGCTGCTCGCCGATCGACCGCTCGGCGTCGACGGTAATGAACTTGAAAATCAGCGCCAGCGACTCGTATTCGCGAATCACGCGGGTGATGAATCGCTGATAGCTCTCGACCGGATCGAGGACATCGGTCACGTCCTGTCCCGCCTCGTAAAAAAGGGGCGTCCGCGTCGCCGTGATGCGCCGGCCGGACGTCGCCGGCGAAATGGAGAAATAGAACACCAGGTCGGGCCATACCAGGGGCTCGTACAGCTTCAACACCCAGTCGAGATCGAGCCCGCGGGCCACGTCACGTGCGAGCCCGGTGAACAGAAACCGATCAGCGATGACGATCCGGCGCTGCCACAACGCCGGCAGAATGATCTGTTCGACGCGGTGCCGGAAATCGGCGCTGTGCAGCAGTGAGAATTCCTCCGGGCTGAGCGAGTGGACCGCCTTGCGGCTCTTGATGATCGGCTTGATGAGGTCGGAGGAATTCCACTTGGTCGTGACGACGTCGTAGCCCTCGGCCGTCAACCAGGTCTTGAACAACTTCCGCTGGGTCGTCTTGCCGGAACCGTCGGGTCCTTCGAACGCGACGAGAAGGCCGCGGCGCGCCGACGGATCGGTGAAATGCTCGCGCGCACGCTGGCGGATCCGCCGCAGATCGACCCTGGAACGCTGCATCGGCTCGTCAGGCGGCTCATGCATACCCGAGCAGGCGCCGCCTCTCTGAAGGACCTCACGGGCGAAGGATGACGCTCACGTGGCGTCCGGCTTCCACCCCCGCTAACGCTACGGTAGACCGCCGAAGCCTTGGCGAAGGCGGTCAGCCGGATTGTAATCCGCCTCGAGGCGGGCCGCACCGGCAGGAAATCCGCGGCGCTCCACGCCGCCGGCCAGTTACGTTATACTACGTAACCATTACGCTGTTTGACGTAACGCAGAATCCGTTCGTGTACGGCGAGGTGGTGCCGGCGGCCGCGTTCGCCGATCGGGTTGTCGAGCTCGACCGCCTCGTCCGCGACCTCGCCGCGGCGCAGAAAGTGTTTCTCATCTCTCCGCGCCGTTACGGCAAGTCGTCGCTGATCCGCCTGGCGCTGGCCGCCATGGCCCGCCGCGGCGTGCTCACCGTCGACGTCACCGTCAGCAGCTTCAGCTCGTATGTCGCGTTTCTCGAGGGCTATGCGCGGGCGCTCGCGGCCGCAGAAACCAGGGCGGAGCGGGCGCGCACATGGCTGCGCGACGCCATTTCGTCGACGCTCGTCGAGATCGGGCCCGATCTGCGTGCGGCTTCCCTCCCTCCCGCCGGCGGACGCCCGCCGGGTCCGACGGTCTCGTTTCCGAATGCGCGGACCGATCGCGACGTATCGCGCCTGGCGGAGGAGGTGTTCGCGCTGCCGGCGCGTCTTGCCGACACACGGCGCCGTCCAGTCGTCGTCGCGCTCGACGAGTTCCAGGCCATCGCGGGCTTCAACGGCGGATCGGTCGAACACGCCCTGCGCGCCGCCGTCCAGCGCCAGCGCGACGTGGGCTACGTATTCGCGGGATCCGAGCCCAGTCTCATGGAGCGGATGCTCGCGGCCCGGCGCCCGTTCTACAAGGCGGGCCCCGTGATGCGTCTCGACAAGATCCCGGCGGACGAATTCGCGACCTTCGTCGACCGGCGGTTTCTCCGCTCCGGCATGAAACCCGAGCCGGGCCTCGGCGCCGCGATCGTCGAGCTCGCCGGAAACCTGCCGTACGACGTGCAGCGGCTCGCGCACGAAACCTGGGACGAGGTGCGCGGCCGCAATCGGCGGCGCGCGACGCTCGACGACCTGCATCAGACGCTGTGGCGGATGCTCGCCGAGCAGCAGACGATGTTCGAGGCGACGTGGCAGCGGCTGACGCTGCCGCAGCGGGCCGTTCTCCGCGCGGTGGTGCTCGAACAGGGCACCGAGCTGCTCTCGGCGGACGTGCGCACCCGTCACCGGCTCGGTGGTCCCTCCACCGTGCAGACCGCGCTCGCCGCGCTCGTCCGGGACGATGTCGTCACGCGCGAGCCGGACGGATATGCGGTGGTCGATTCGCTGTTGCGGGAATGGGTCGCCAGGCAGACCTTCTAGATCCAATTTTTCGAAAGTACGACGTCACGATCGGACGCAAAGGACGCAAAGGACGCAAAGGACGCAAAGGAGAACAGTATTTTCTTAGCGGCCTTCGCGGCCCTTGCGTTCCACGGCGCGCGTCGTTCGTCGAACACGTGAATGGTTTCCGGACAGCCTCAGTCCATTTCAATGCAGTTGACCGAGTGCCTCAACCGGTACTGAACAGGAGGAGCGAAGAGGCCGGCGGCAAAATTGCTCGATCGTGAGCGCTTGCGGCGACTGCGCATCGCCGCGCCTGTTGGCTTCTGCCGGGAACACCTGTTGCTTAACGGCGACGCCCGTTCGTCGATTGCAAGTGTTCGCATTTGCACGACCGTGTTGTTCGGGGAGAGGGTGGGCATGAGAGGCTTGTTCTTGGTCCTCGTGACCTCGATGCTCCTGATTTCCGCCAGTGCCGCGTTCGGCCAGCGTGGAACGACATCGACGATTCGGGCGTCGTCGTCGATGCAGGTGGCGGCGTGCCCGGCGCCGCCGTCGTGGTCCGGCACAATGCCACCGGCGTCACGACGTCTGTGGTGACCACCCGCCAGGGCGCCGCTCGGGATGCCCTGAGCGCGGTCGAAAGGCAGGCCTGACAACGCCGTTCCGCCGCTGCCTCTCACCGATGGTCACCGAATCACTGATGCTGACAGACAACACCAGCGCCCAGGTCGCAGACATCGACTCACTCGTGGCCGGGCCTTCTACGCTAGCAAGCCCCATGAGCAGTCAGAAGCCTTCCTCGTTCATCGATGCGGCGGGAACCGTGGAACGCCATCGCCAAGTACGCAGTGGCTCGATGGTCAACGCCGGACCGGCGGTCAGTAACTGGACGCGTGCCTGTCACGCCTTGCGGTTGCCGCGGTGGAACTGAACTAGCAGGCTGCTGAAAAACGCAGCCTGAAGTGAAAAGTCAAAACAGAAAAGTCAAAAGCAGGCGTAAAACCGCACTTTTCTGTTTTAACTTTTCAGTTTTAACTTCAGGTCGGCCCCTTTTTCAGCGACCTGCTAGGATATACGTCTGCTTCGGATTCTCCAATCGGAGACGAACACGTGACCAGCCGTCGCGAAGAATTCTCGTCGTTCTCTGACCGCCGTCTCGACGCGGCAGAGGCGCGCGCCTATCTCGCCGGTGACCGATGCCGAGCGCGACGAGGTGCTGGCGCTGGTTCACTGGTTCAAGCGGCGGTACCCGACGCCGCTCGATCGCCTGGCGCACGTGCGCCGCGCGTACGCGCGATGGCAGCGCACGCTGGGGATCGCCGCCCGACTGTAGACTCAAGTGGATCGCGACCAGCGAATTGCTGCGCCTGAAAACGTCGATCGTCAGCCGTATTCTCGATCCACACCGCTCGGAGGAAAGATGCCTGACGAGTTGAAAAGGTTCTGTCCTGCACTCGTCGTTCAGCTCAGTAGTACCGCTTCGGCAGATCGAGGATCACCCGGCTCGTTACCAGCGGCGCCAGCGATCGCGCCACCGCCGCGCCAGGCAGCGCCTCGATCGCCTCGCGATCGACGGTGACTTCGTCCGGGAGATATGCCCGGCAGGCGCCGTATTCGTCGGCATAGTCCTCAGACGGGAACTGCAGCCGCAGCTGGACCCGCTCGCCATCGGGAATCGCCGTATAGAGCGGATTCAGCCGGAACTCGCCCGTAGCGCGGGCGGCCGGCATCGCCTCCACCCGATGCGTTGCGAACACGCCCTCGTGGCGGGTTGCGAGAATTGTCAGCGCCGGATCGCGATCGAGGGTGTCCGCGGCGTCGTGGCGGGCGAGGTCGAGAATCCCGCGGTTCACGACGTCGTCGAAGAGTCCGGCCTCACCGAAAACGCGAGGCTCGAGCGCTTCGAACAGATCTCGGTAGCCCGCGGGCGACAGCGGCTGTCCATGCGACGGCGTCCAGGTCCGTTCGTTGTGCGTGTGACCGATCAGAACGGCGCCCGGCTCGCCGTCAGCCCGCCGCACATCGTCCACCAGACGCTCCATCTCGCCGACGAACTGCCGCTTCGTCCAGATGTACATGAACGCGTCGGTGCACATCGCCAGCGCGAACGTGCCGCGCGCGAACGGAAACGGCGCGTTGCCGTCGCAGCAGACCGGCTCGCACCCTGGCGCGGTGAACCGGCGCGCGAGCCACACTTTCGCGAAATACAAATCGGCGAGCACCGGCGGCGGCGACGAGACGGTCATCAGCGAGCGGGTCAGATGCCCCGACCCGCCGCAGATGTCGATGGCCCGGCGTTGTCCGTGGAGCACGATGTTGGCCACGGTACGCACCGCGGCGTCGGCGACGACATACGTCGGATCGGAGAACCGATACAGGAAATATCCAGCTTCGAAGTTCGGACCGAGGGCCGCGACCGTGTCGCGGTACGTCGCCGCATCCGACGCCGCGGCGGCCTCGAACCCGGCCGCCTGCGCTTCGTCGTCCAATCCAATCATCGTGCGACGGGCGAGCTCGGGCCGCCCGGCCTGCACCTGATCGCGGGCCGTCACGGCTGCCGGTTGAAGATGCAAGACCGGGATGCCGTCGACCACCGGAAACACGCAGCAGTGACACCCGAGGATACCGTCGTGGATTTCGGCGGCCGTTTTCTGGTGGAACAACGATTCGACCAGCTCCAGCCGCGCTCCGCAGTACGGGCAGCGGAGGATTTCAAGCGTCTCGACGTGCATTTAATAAGGATTCGGCCGCCGAGTCACCACGCGCACGCCCTTGACGTCGGCGTCGGTCACGGTAACTTCAGCCGGCTGTTCGATGCCGCCGGTCATACGGGAGGAAAAGCTGAAGTAACCGCCGCTGGAGATGGCGCCGATGCCGCCACCGCCGCTGCTCATCATGACCGAGGCATTCGCCCGGTAAGTGCCCGCGGGCACGTCATCGATCGCGAATCGACCGGCGGCATCCGATCGTCCGCTTCCGACTGCGCCCATCATGGGACCGCTGTGCGGGTCGCCCGCGAGCATCACCATGGCGTTTTCGATCGGCGCACCGCTCTCGTCGACGACGATCCCCGAAACGCGAAACGCCGCCGCCGTTTGCACCGCAAAGACGATGTTGCCGACTTCAGCGCCGGCGGCAACCGTCACCACCTGTGCGTCGGCCTGATCGGCCGTGCCTGGATAAAACGTGGTCACCGTGGTCGTGTGCGCGGCGCCGGCCGACGATCGCGGCGTGACGCCCGGTCCGCCGAAGCCGGAGAATCCGTAAGGCACCGCCGCGATCACGTACTCGCCCGGCGCGAGACCAGCCACACGAAACTCGCCAAGATCGTTCGTCTGTTGCGGCCACTGCATCGGGGCGGTCAGGAATTGGGGTCCGGGGCCGGCGTTGATCGGCACAGGCATGCGGCGCATCGCCATTATGCGGACGTCGGTCATCGGTTCGCCCCTCTCATCGAGCACGCGGCCGGTGATGACGCCGCCACGCTGCAGATGCAGGTCAACCGCAAGCGTCTGGCCTGCCGCGACGGTGAATGTCCGCTGTCGCGTCATCGACTCGTTCGTCGGCGCGAAGCCGGTCTTCTGCACGTTGAGACCGTATTCGCCGGGCGCCAGCTTGTCGAACGCGAAGCGTCCGTCCTGATCCGTGGTCGCCTGAGGTGGAGGACCCATGGGGCCGGCCCGCCGTCCCGCCGTCATTACGACAACCCGGGCGCCGGCGACCGGCGCGTTCGTCCCCTCGGCAGTGACGCGACCGGTAATAACGCCGGTGGCGGCGGGCGCAGCCGCCTGGCCGATGAAAAGGGCGACCAAGAAACTCATGACCAGATGCACGTCCCCTCCGCGTTCAATGCATTTTAGACGCCGGCATGCCGATTTCGGCCCTTGAAACACGACGATCAACGCAGAACACGCGGAACCCGCAGAGAACACCGGCTTGTTCTGCGCGTTCTGCGGCTTCTGTTTGAATGTCGTGCCGTGTGACGCCGCTTGTGGAACGCAAAAGCCAGGCCTTCGCTCAAGGAAACTGAATGAGCTTCGGCCCGGCAAGCGCGAAGGCCGCCAAGAAAGTCCGGCGTAAGCGCTGCCGCCGAGCTTGGCGGCGAACGTCGGTCGCGAATCGCTTTACCATTCGAATGCCATGGGCGAGGTGTGTGCAGATTTCCTGCGCCGCCAATGCCGTCGGAGTGTCATGCCATGGTGGATACACAGGACAACCGAGTGCTCGTCGTCGGCGCGACCGGGCAGCTTGGCGGCGTCATTACCAGCAAGCTGAGCGCGGCCGGCGTTCCCGTCCGTGCCCTGGCCCGGCGTCGCGACAAGCTCGAGGCGCTTGCAGCGCCAGGCGTGGAACTTGCCGCGATCGATCTGCTCGACCTGGCGAAGCTCACGG
>QHWF01000182.1 GCA_003222455.1 Acidobacteriota bacterium | reverse complement strand
ACCATGACGCGTGACGACGAGATTCGCCGGCTGCTGATTCGCTATCACGGTGCGCTCGTCCTGGCGCAGGAACTGGCGTTGAAGCTGCTCGATGCCGTCAGCGTGGACGTGCCGCTCGCGCCGGCGGTCGCTAGCGCGGATCGACGCTTCGCCGGCGACGCCATTGCGCGTGTCGAATCGGGTGAGGTGTACGCTCAGAAAATGTGGAGCGTTCTCGACGTCGACCGCCGCGTGGCGCGTCACAGCACGCCACCAGCCGATGTCCCTCGCGATCGCCGTGCGGCCCGATCCCCCAAGCCGGGATCGACGTAGCAGGGATCCCGGCACCAACCTCCATCCGCCGGTGTGCTCCTTCCTCAAGTATTCCGATCATTCCCGATATGGCACGCCACCATGCACATGACGCACGGTGGTATCCTTGATGATCAGATGAGCGCCGCGAGGCGTATCCCATGAAACTGTTCACTTCTGCATTCACGGCAATCGGTGTCGCTGTCCTTGCCGGTGCGTCCTGCCGCACGGCGGATGTTGCGCCGAAGCCGCCGATTATCCAGCCGGGCGCGCCGGGCGAGTCGAGCCGCGTCGTGGCGCCCGCCGCCGCCGCCGATCTCTCGCACGTCGGCTACACCGAGGCGGACGTCCGATTCATGCAGGGGATGATCAGCCATCACGCGCAGGCCGTGGAAATGGTGGCGCTCATCCCCACGCGCACGAGCCGCGAGGATATGCGGCTGCTGGGACACCGGATCGACGTGTCGCAGGCGGACGAGATCAAGATGATGCAGCACTGGCTGGAGGTCCGCCGCCAGCAAGTCCCGGGCGAGCACGCGCACCACATGCACGATGCGAAGCTGATGCCCGGCATGCTCACGCCGGAGGAAATGGACCATCTCGCCGCCGCGACCGGTGACGAGTTCGATCGGCTGTTCCTGGAAGGGATGATCAAACATCACGGCGGCGCGCTGACGATGGTGGACGAGCTCTTCGCGACGCCGGGCGCGGGCCAGGAGGTGGAAATCTTCTCGTTCGCATCCGACGTCGACGCCGATCAGCGCATGGAGATCGAGCGCATGGGGGCGATGCTCAACACAATCCTCAAGGAGCGTCAGCAATGAGATCCGCGGCAACCCGGTGTCTCTGTTTCTCGATCCTGTTGCTGTGCGGCGCCGGCATCATGAGCGGAGCCGGGCAGCAGGTGCCGGCCGTTCCGGCCGCGAACGATCCGCGTGTGGGACTGAAGGCCGGGTTGCACGACGCCGGCGAAGCCGCCAGGAATATGGAACGGATCGCGAGCCTGCCGAAACCGGAAGGGTTCTTCGATCCGAAGGCGCCGGCCGGCCGCGCGTCTCCACCGGAGCCGCCCCCGAATGAGGCCGGACGCGGCGCCGCGAACACGCCGCCGCCGTTCGATCCGGTGGCGTCCAACCGGCTCGGCTTCACGAACTCGGATCTGGCATTCAGCGCGAACCACGTCATCGTCGGCAACTATCACGGATTCAACACCTACGATGTCGAGCGTCCGAACCGGCCGAAACTGCTCGCCTCCGTCGTCTGTCCGGGTGGCCAGGGCGATGTGTCGGTTCACGGCAACCTGCTGTTCATGTCGGTCGAGCAGACGCGCGGCCGCCTCGACTGCGGCACACAGGGCGTTCAGACGCCGGTCAGTGTGGAGCGTTTCCGCGGCATCCGGATTTTCGACATCAGCGATCTGAACAAGCCGAAGCAGGTGGCTGCCATCCAGACCTGCCGGGGCTCGCACACACACACGCTGGTGCCCGACCCCGGCGATCCCGCGAGCTTGTATGTGTACGGCTCCGGGACGAGCTCCGTGCGGTCCGCCGAGGAGCTCGCGGGCTGCTCCGGCCTGGATCCCAAGGAGGATCCGAACACAGCCCTCTTCAGCATCGACGTCATCCAGGTGCCGCTTGCGGCTCCGCAGAACGCGCAGATCGTCAATCGGCCACGCATCTTTGCGGATGCCGCCACCGGCAACATCGCCGCCCTGTGGCAGGGCGGCAACCACGGAGAAGGCACGCAGAGCTCGCGCGCGACGAATCAATGTCACGACATCACCGTCTTCCCGGAAATCGGACTGGCGGCGGGCGCGTGTTCGGGGAACGGGATCCTGCTCGACATCAAGGATCCGAAGAACCCGGTCCGGCTCGATCAGGTGGTGGACAAGAACTTCGCGTACTGGCACTCGGCCACGTTCAACAATGACGGGACGAAGGTGATTTTCACCGATGAATGGGGCGGCGGTGGCCGCCCGCGCTGCCGCGCGACCGATCCGCCCACATGGGGAGCTGACGCCATCTTCGACATCGTCGATCGCAAGCTGCGCTTCGGCGGGTACTTCAAGATGCCGGCGCCGCAGACCGAGCAGGAGAACTGCGTGGCGCACAATGGTTCGCTGATTCCCGTTCCCGGACGCGACATCATGGTCCAGGCCTGGTATCAGGGCGGCATTTCCGTGTTCGATTTCACCGACGCGGCGAAGCCGGTCGAGATCGCCTTCTTCGACCGTGGTCCCATCGATGCGAAGGAGCTGCACTCGGGCGGGTACTGGTCGGCGTATTGGTACAACGGCGCCATCTATGGCAGCGAGATCGCCCGCGGGATCGACGTGTTCAAGCTGAAGCCGAGCGAGCATCTGTCGCAGAATGAAATCGACGCCGCAACCGTCGTCCGCGTCGAGGAGCTCAATACGCAGCAACAGGCAAAAATCGTCTGGCCTGCCAGTTCCGTCGTGGCGCTCGCGTATGTCGATCAGCTCACGCGCAACCGGAGCATGCAACCCGAGCGGGCGCGGGCGGTGAAGACCGTCCTCGAGCGCATCGACGGGCTTCGGACCGGAAAGGAGAACGGCGGCGGCACGATCCTGGATCAGGCCGACGCGCTGGCGGCGCAATTGGAAAGCGACGCGGCGGCCGCCAGTGGACGTGATGCGGTCCGGCTGCGATCGCTCGCGGCGACCATCAAGGGACGGACAACCAGGATGCGGTCGTAAGTGGCAGGCCGGAAGGGCCTGCGATAATCGATTTCTTCACACACGGAGCGCTAGCAATGAGACCCGTGGCGATCAGACTTGTGGTTCTATTCGGCGTGCTGCTGTCGGTCGTGATTTCCGGAGGCGCGCAGCAGAGCCCCGCCGCGCCGAGTACAAACGATCCGCGCGTCGGACTGAAGGCCGGGTTGCGCGACGCCGGGCAGGCGGCGCGGAACATGGAGCTGGTCGCGAGCCTTCCCAAGCCGGAGGGCTTCTTCGATCCGAAAGCGCCGGGCGGCATCCCGACGCCGCCGGAACGGCCGGAGAGTGAGGCGAGCCGGGCGGGGACCGAACCCGAGCCGCCGCCCAATCAGCAGGAGGACCCTGCGCGCGCGCGGCTGGTGGCGGGGCTGAATTTCGCGAACTCCGATCTCGCCTTCAGCGCGAATCATCTCTTCATGGGCAATTTCAACGGCTTCAACACATATGACATCGAGCGTCCCGGCAGACCGAAGCTCCTCGCTTCAGTGGTATGCCCCGGCGGTCAGGGCGACGTGTCGGTCCACGGGAACCTGCTGTTCATGTCGGTGGAGCAGACGCGAGGCCGGATCGACTGCGGTACGCAGGGCGTGCCAGCGACGGTCAGTGCCGAGAGGTTCCGCGGTATCAGGATTTTCGACATCACGGATGTGAACAGGCCGAAGCAGGTGGCGGCGATCCAGACCTGCCGTGGATCGCACACGCACACGCTGGTACCTGATGTGAACGATCCGGCGAACCTGTACGTCTACGGTTCCGGCACGAGCTCGGTGCGGTCGGCCGAAGAGCTCGCCGGCTGTTCGGGTCTCGATCCGAAGGCGGATCCGAACACGGCGCTTTTCAGCATCGACGTCATCCAGGTGCCGCTTGCCGCCCCGCAGAGCGCGAAGATTGTGAACCGGCCACGCGTCTTTGCGGATCCGGCCACGGGCAACATCGCAGGGCTGTGGCAGGGCGGCAACCACGGCGAAGGAACACAGACCTCGCGGCTGACGAACCAGTGCCACGACATCACGGTGTTCCCGGAGGCCGGCCTCGCGGCGGGCGCGTGCTCGGGCAACGGCATTCTCCTGGACATCCGGGATCCGAAGAACCCGGTGCGCCTCGATCAGGTGGTGGACAAGAACTTCGCCTACTGGCACTCGGCGACGTTCAACAACGACGGCACAAAGGTGATTTTCACCGACGAGTGGGGCGGCGGCACGCGGCCGCGGTGTCGGGCGAGCGACCCGCCGACCTGGGGCGCCGACGCGATTTTCGACATCGTCGATCGCAAGCTGCGCTTCGGCGGGTACTTCAAGATGCCGGCGGCGCAGACCGAGCAGGAGAACTGCGTTGCGCACAACGGGTCACTCGTCCCCGTGCCGGGACGCGACATCATGGTGCAGGCGTGGTATCAAGGCGGTCTCTCGATGTTCGATTTCACTGACGCGGCGCACCCGGTGGAGATTGGGTTCTTCGACCGCGGGCCGCTCGATGCGAAGCAGCTGATGACCGGCGGGTACTGGTCGACCTACTGGTACAACGGCGCGATCTACGGCTCCGAGATCGCGCGCGGGATCGACGTGTTCAGGCTCAAGCCGAGCGAATACTTATCGCAGAATGAAATCGACGCGGCGACGCTGATCCACGTCGACGAGTTGAATACGCAACAACAGACGAAAGTCGTGTGGCCGGCGAGCTCCGTGGTGGCACGTGCCTACATCGATCAGCTCACGCGCACGAAAGGCATGCAGCCGGAACGGGCCCGCGCGCTGAAGGCCGCGCTCGAACGCGCCGACGGCCTTCGAACGGCGCAGGACAAGAGTGCCACGGCGATTGTCGATCAGCTCGAGACGCTGGCGAATCAGGTTGAGGGCGATGCCGCGGCGGCGAGTGGACGGGATGCGGCGCGCCTGAGGGCGCTGGCGGCCACCATCAAAGCGCGCGCGGCCAGACTGCGATGATCACGAGTCAACGCTCAACTCTCAACTGCCAAGTCTCAACGCTCAGCTCTCACTTGAGACTTGAGACTTGAGACTTGTTACGCCTTCTTCAACGCTCCTGCGATGTTCGAAAGCGCCAGCTCGACCAGCTTCCGCGACGTCGCGATATTCATCCGCATCCGGGCTTCGCCACCCAGCCCGTACGACGCTCCGGCGTTCATCTGCACCTTCGCCTGCTTCACGAAATACCGCTCGACCATCGTCGACGGCGTGACCTTGGCTGACGCGGTGTTCCTGCTGGCTTCGGCCGCCATGTCCTTCGCGCCAATCTTGTCGATGACGCCACTGACGTCCAGCCAGCACAGATACGTGCCCTCAGGCTTGACCGCGCCGACCAGGGGCAGGTTCGCACGGACGTAGCCGGGACAGGCAGATACTACACCTGCGGCGTCGCCGGCGGAACAGTTCGTTCGACCCCACCTCGCGGACAACGGGAGATTCCAAGAGCGCAACAACACGATCACGCGAAACGTCGGCCTTTGCTTTTCCTGCGCGGAAGGCGTTGGAGGCGGCATCTTCCTGCCTCACCACGCTCCTTCCCGGATCGAGACCACTCGCCGTTCAGAGCTGACTTGACGACCGCTGCCAGGTCCGGATATTGCACTTCTGTGCAACACCGGAACATGTCCGGCCACTGACTTGATTTGGTCAGCGGAGGTAATCAGCAGATATTCCGGGCGTTTGACGAAACGCGCGCGAGAGCTCTCGGGCGCCGGATGTTGAACGAACTGGCGACCATATTCGCCGCGAAAGAGAACTTCGGCTATCTGCCGACTCCCGGCAGGTCCCGATTCGAAGAGTCCTACGTTGATCAGAATCATCAAAGCACCGTTCGCATCTCTGGCATTCGTGGCGCTCGGAGTGCTGTTGCTGAACGGCGGTCCCGTAACCGTTCAGACGGCCGACGATTTCTTCGACGGGCAGGTCCTGCAGCGGATCGACCTGCTCATCAATTCCGACGATTGGCGCACGTTGCAGGCCGACACCGGGACGCGCGCCTATCACCCTGCCACTCTGAAATGGGGCGACATCGTCGCGCGCAATATCGGCGTCCGATCGGAGGGCGGAGGAGGGCGTGACGAACGCAAGCCCCGTCTTCGGGTCGATGCCTCCTGGTATGTCTCGGGCGGAACGTTCCTTGGCCTGCCGTCGCTCATGCTCGATAACCTTTCCGAAGATGCGTCGGGGGTGCGACGGACGGTCACGCTTCGCTTCTACCAGTGGATGGACCTGCCCGCGCCGCGCGCCGTGCACGCGGCGCTGTACGTGAACAACGCCTTCGCGGGCGTTTACACCGTCATCGAGCCCGTGGATCACGCGGTTGCCAGGTACGTGCGCGGCAACGGGCAGGATCGAGGTCGACTCTATCGCTACACGTCAGCTGTTCCGTACCGACTGAATTACCTCGGCACCGATTTGAGCCGGTACCGGGACCTGTTCCAGGTCGAACCGGAACAGCCACTCTTCGCGTCGGATGATTACGCGGCCATCGAAGAGATGATTCGCACGCTCAACAGCAATGTCGGCGCACCCGACGAGCGTCGGTTGGCGAAATACGTCGATCTGCGGCAGTTCATGAAGATCGCGGCAGTCCAGAATTTTCTCGGCGTCTCCGGCGGGATCGCTGGACGCGACGGCATGAGCGACTTCTCTCTCGAGGTGCGTCGGCGGACCGACGCCGTTCAGTTCCTGCCCAACGGGGAATTGACCGGCCTCGTGGATCCGCGGTACCCGATCGAACAAGGACTGGCCGGAAACGTGGTCGCTCGCCAGGCGCGACAGATCGAGGCGCTGTTTCAGTCGTACGTCGATACGCTGCGCGCCAGCGCCGATATTGCGGACAAGCGCGATCGCAACCGTCCGGCGGGTTCAGGGCCGGCGCTGCAGGCCGAAGTCGATCGCGAGCAACGGCTCATCAACGAGGCGATCAGAGCGGATTCGCTCAAGCGGTGGACCGATCGCGAGTTCACGGACGCATCGGCGGCGGTCAGCGGGTTCGCGCGAGATCGAGCGG
>QHWF01000181.1 GCA_003222455.1 Acidobacteriota bacterium | reverse complement strand
ACAGCCCGACCAGAATCGCGATGACCGCGACCGGTGCAATCCGAACGAGCCATGGCATCAGCAGATCGGACACGAGCGATGCGGGGGTGAAGGAGGCCGCTTCGCGGAGCAGCAGGATGCCGGCTGGCAGCGACGTCAAGGTCGACGCGGCGAGGCTCGCCCAGGCGACGCCGATCAAGCCAAGCCGGTGGCCGAGCACAATCGCCAGTACCGTCTGCACGAGCCCGTTGACCAGCACCACCGCCCCAACGCGCATCCGGTAGCCGAGGACTGCGGCGGATGTCTGCAAGCCGTGAACGATTGACGACAGCATCACCCCGAACGCGAGCAGCGCATTCAGGGCCAGACCGCCAAACAGCGCGGGACCGACCCAGCGCGTCACGAACATCGGATTGAACACCAGGAGGCCGCAGGCCGCAGCGCCGGAGAGCAGGAGGTGCAGCCGCAGCATCATGGCAATCACGTGACGGACGCGCATGTGTCGCCGCTCGCCGTGCACCTGCGCCAGTCCGACCTGACCACTATCGGGCAGCACCCACACGAGCTGCGTGCACATGGCGGCCAGTTTGGCCGTGCACGCATAGATGGGCACCCATTCGGGATGACCCATATACGTGATCACAATCGCGTTGCTGGCGGCCATCAACTGCCAGCCGGCATCGCCAAGCCAGCCACCGACGCCCTGCATGAGCAACGGTCGGAGGTCAGCCACCGTCGGCCGAATCCATCGCGGCCGCAGATCGGGTGCGATGACGAGCGCCCGTATCGCACACGCCAACAGGACGGCCAGCGGCGGCAGTGCCGCAGCCCACGCGAGTGCGTACAAGCCGTAACCCTGAACCAGCAGGACGATCGTGATCGTCACGCTCGCCGCGGCACTCACGATCGTCACGGACCCGTTGAAGACGACGTCCTGCATCCCGACGAGCACGGCGCGAAACGCACCAAGCGGTTGCCGCAGCATGTTTGCCACGACGACGATTGTGAGCGGGATGGCGATGGTGTGCCGGTCGGCCGGCGTCAGGGACAATGCGGACGGCAGAATCTGCCAGAGGACCAGCGCCGCGACGGCATAGCCGCCAGCCACGAGGATTCCCAGCCAGACACCGAGCGAGAAAAAGCGCCGCATCGCCTTCCGATCGCGGCGGCCTTCGGCTTCTGCGAACATCCACGGGAGCGCGGTCAGGACGCCGAGGTCCACCATGCCGGCGTAGTTGAGAATCTCGCCGCTGGCGAGCCACAGGCCCCACGTGCGCGCGCCGAGGTGATGGAGCGTCAACGGCACGACGATCAGGCCGGTCACGATCGCCAGCGCGTACTGCATGTAGTTGAAGGCAGCGATCGTAGCGGCCTTGTGTATCCGGCTCATCGCGGCGTCTCAAGCGGCCTCGTCGCAAACGCCTGCAGCTGCAACGCGAGCGGCGTGTACACCGCCCCGGGCAGGCGGGCCGCGGCGTACACGCCGAGCCGAACGGCATTCGACACCCGGGCGCGCCAGCCGCCCGACACCGGCAATACCTCCGGCGCGCCGGTCTGAATCGCGATGGCCTGGAAGCCGGCCCGATCGAGCGCCAGCGCGAGAGATCGCGGCGAGAAGTGATTGACGTGAACGAGACTGTCGGCAACCGAGATGCGATGCGAAGTCAGAGCGGCCAGGACGCGTTCCTTCGTCAGCTGGCTCGGCCCGCACGGCACTTTCACCGCAATGCAGCCGCCCGGCTCGGCCAGGGCCGCGAGCGCGCGTAACATCCGCACCGGCTCGGGAATGTGTTCGAGCACGTCGGTCAAGACAATCGCCGAGAAGCGACGGCCTTCCGCCGCGAGCTGTTGGGCATTCTGGTGATGGACGGTCGCGCCGGTCCGCGCGGCGGCATAGGCCGCCGTGCGCGGATTGAGCTCGATGCCCTCGACCGCCCAGCCCGCCTGCTGCGCCAGATGGAGAAACCGTCCCGCGTGCGCGCCGACGTCGAGCAGGCGCCGCCGGCCGGCCGGCGCGCGCCGATCGAGCTCGCGCAGGATCGTTTGAAAGATGAGATCCTTGTACTCCGCGTCGAACTCCGACGCGACCCAGTCGTGCGACCATCGTTGCGCGTACATGCGATCGAAGAAGCGCGGCAGCGCCGGCAGCGTCGCCGGTTGTGCGAACCCGCACGCCGCGCATCGCATCAGCCACACCGACTGGCCGGTGTAGGCGTGCAGGTCTGCGTCCTGCTCGGCGTACTGATGGAAATCGATCCGGGCCTCGTGGAAACGCGTGAAGCGCCGTTCACCGCACACCCAGCAATCGCTGACGGGATGGAACAATGGAGGCCGCTCGAGGGACGCGAGCGCGCTCACGCGGCCACCCTGGGAGCGCGTCTGAGAAACAAGAACAGATCCCAACGCACAACGCAGAACACGCGGAGCTCGCAGAGCCAAATAGTCTTTCTGCGGTTTCTGCGGGTTCTGCGTTGATCGTCGTGGTTTGTGTGGAAGGCGGCGGCAGTCAGTCGGACACGCTCCTGGTGAAGACGAGATTCGTATACCCCGCGGTCGATTCGAGTGGGCGGGCGACGTAACCGAAGGCAGCGAGTCGATCGGGAACGCCGCCGTCCCATTCGGTTTCGCAGACGATCGACCGGATCGCGCCGCTGTGGAGCGCCGTCGTCATCCCGTCGAAGACACGATCTTCCGCGCCTTCGACGTCGATTTTCACCACGGCAATCGGACCCGGGTTCGTGCGGCCGTACCAGCGGTCGAACGTCTCGGCCGCCACCCGGACCGAGTGCTGCGTGGACAGCACTCCGTCCCGCACGCGCTGCTCGGTCACCTTCAGCGACGACAGCCCGCTGTTGGTCGCGCATCGGGACACGAAAAACGTCGCCTCGCCGTTCGTATCCGCCAGCGCGATGTCGGCCAGCCGGACGCGGTCGTCGAAGCCGTTCAGCCGTACGTGATCCGCGAGTTGACGGAAGACGGGCGGATTCGGCTCGAAGGCGTAGACGCGTCCCGCGGGACCGACGCGCGACGCCGCGATCAGCGTGAAGTAGCCGTGACTCGCGCCGATGTCGACGAACACGTCGCCGGGCTCGAGCGATTCGACGAGAAAATCGGTCGTGCGCGGCTCGTAGCGCTGCCGGTTGAAATACAGATCGTGAGTGGTGAACTCGGTAATGTCCACCGTCATCGACTCGCCGGCGATCGGAATGCGCCGGTACGGCGAACCTAGGCGGCGCAGGCGCTCGGCATATCGCGACGCGACGCTGCGATAGAAGCGGCCGATACCGGCCCGATCCGCCACGCGGGATCCAATGCCGACGAACAACGGTTCGACGGCCGGCACCCGCACGAGCGCGTCCGCGCAGCCTTGCGCGGTCCATCGGTAGAGGGAGCGAGCCGCCGCGCCAATCATCGAACCGCCGGCGTGGCTTCGACGGCGGCCACGATTTCCGCCGACATGTGATCCCAGCTTCGCCGCCGCAGTGCGTCGGCAACGGGGACGACGGCCCCAGCAAACGCTGCGCGCCGGTGACGCCAGCGCTGCAGCCGCCCGGTCAACTCCGGCGCATCGTCCGGATTGTCGAGAAGAAGATCGTTCAGCGACGGCGGGTACTCTTCTGCGACTCCGGCCGACCGGCTGACAATTGCCGGAATCCCCGCGCGGGGTGGACCAGCACGTCGGCGGTGGCGAGCAGTTCGGGCACATCGTCTCGAAACCCGAGGAACCGGATGCGATCGCCGGCCCCCGCGTGGCGCGCCTTGCGCTCCCACAGAAACCGTTCCGCTCCCCTTCCGATGACGAGCAGATCGGCGTCCCAGCCGGAATCGGCGCACAATCGCATCCACGCGCCGAACACGGTGTCGAATGCTTTACGGCGATCTCCCGGCGCGCCCACGAAAGCCACGATGGGGCGATCGGGCAACCAGCCAAGCCGCGCGCGCGACCGCGCGCGCTCGTCGGCGCAGACGTGGGTCAGGCGCAACGGATCGCACCCGTAGTAGATGACGCGCGTCCGCGCGCCGTCGACACCGTGATGGTGCACGATATCGTCGCGTGTGCGCATGCTGTTGCAGATCACGAGCCTGGCGTCCGCGAACGCCGTCCCTTCGTTCGCCAGGTCGCGGCGGTGTGTCATCGCGCTCTTCGCGCGGCGCAGGATCGATGCGTCCGGCGCCGCCGTATACGCGGCGTGCACGTAGTGCACCCAGTTGACGGCGCCCGGGACGCGGCAATTGCCACCGTTGACGATCAAGTGCACGCCCAGACGCTTCAGGCGTTTCGCCAGGCGCCGGCCGGCCCGGGCGAGGAACGGCCCACCGAGCGCATGGCGCCCGAACGGACGCCGCACACCGTGTACCGAGACGCGTTGCATCTCCTCGAGATCGGGCGACGCCCGGTGGGTCACCAAGTGGACATCGCGTTCCGACGCCAGATAGCGCGCGAGCGCGTGATTGGCGGAATCCATCCCGCCAACCGGCGTGAAGTCGCCGGCCACGACGAGCCACGACGTCATGACGTCAACCGCCTGCGCCGCGCCATTGCACCGTGAAGCGAACCCTCGAGAAACCAGAATTGCAGACCCGCCGCCGTGCCGAACGGTACGAAGGTGAAGACGAGGGCGATGGTACCGAAATTCGCCGCCACCACGGCCGACGTCCACAGTCGATCGGTACGGTCCTCGAGCGACCAGATCAGTTTCAGGTCGTACACGGCCGTGGCGATCAAGGCGATGCCGTAGAACGTGAGCAGAAAAATGCCGCCGTCGAGAATCCACGCGTTCGGCTGCACTTCGGCGAAGAGCTCGGTTGAATCGAGCCTGGCGGGATCGCCGAAGTAATGGCGCATCATGCCCCATCGGGCCAGCCCGGCGCCGAGCGGATAGTCCACGAGCAGGCTGCTGAACGCGTACTCGACCGACTTCCCACGGCTCTCGTAATACAGCTCGCGCGGATCGCCCGCGAGGAGCGTCGAGAACCGATCGGTGATCGTCTGCCCGCCGAGCGCGGTCGCGAGCAGCAGACCGCCGGCAACCAGGCCGGCCGCGAGCGTGGCGAAGCCGGCGACACGCTTGGTTTGACGCTGTGTCACCAGCATCAGCAGGTACGCGATCATCGTCCCGATCGACACGACGAGCGACACGCGAACGTGGCTCAGGTAAATCGCCGAGATGCCGCAGATGGCCATGCTGAGCGCGATGCCACGCTTCCAGAGCGCGAGATCCTCGAGACACAGGATCAGCCCTAACAGCGCCGCGATCGCGCCGGCGCTGCAGACGGCGCCCGGGGTGTCGAACAACAGACGTCCGCCAGGTCCCACATAGGTTGCGGCGGCCAATGCGTTTTTCGTCAGGATCGCCGCGAATTCCTTCGGCATCCAACGCTCCGGATCGTACACCTGCAGGACGCCGACGATCGAGTTGACGCCGTTGCAGATCAAGAGGAGCAGAACGACGCGAACCAGCTGCCTGCGCGTCGTGACATACGAGCGCGCCCAGAACAGCGGGCAGAAGATCGCGAAATACAAGAGCGTCTGGGCCAGCCCCGAGGTCAGGCTGTTGGTGAGCGGATGCAGGATCGAGAGACCCACGACGAGCAGGACGAGGAGGAGCCAGCGCTCAGCGGGATGGCGGCCCTGATGGCGTGCGCCGCGCGCGAACCACCAGACCGCGAACGCGTACAGGCTGACGCCGTAGGCGCCGATCCGGACCGGCAGCCGAAAGGCCTGGCTGCCGGGAAGAAACAGCAGCGCCGGAAGAACTGTCTGGCTCAGGGCGAACCATTCGGCAAACCCGGACGGCCGGGGCGACTCCTGATCCTGCGGCGGATCCCCGGAATCGTCGCCGACCATCGGCGCGTGGGCGGGCTGGGCTCCGGCGTAATACGCCTCCATTGCCTCGCGCTGGTGCGCCGCCCAGTCGAGCGTGTCAGACGGGCTGCGGGGCATGCGTGTGTACCAAATCTTCAATGAGGTCGTGCAACGTCGCGGCGTAACGATCCGGCGACGCAATGGCGAGCATGCGGTGCCGCGCGGCAGCGCCCATCCGCAGACGCAGATCGGCCGACTCGACACAGGCCCGCATCGCGCCGATCAGATCGCGGCCGTGTTCCGGCCGGACCAGCAGGCCGGTCACACCGTCGTCGATCAGTTCGGGGATCGCATTGATGGCCGTGCCGATCGCGGGCACACCCGCGATCGCCGCCTCCTGAAACACCATCCCGAACGCTTCACGACGGGTTGGCATGACGAAGACATCGGCGCGCCGCCAGAGGTCGAACCAGCGCGCGGTGTACGGCTTCACGTCGCGCACGACATGGATGCCGTCCGGCAGCGATTCGGCGTCAAGGGGCCAGTCGGTGACCAGATCGAGGACCGCGCGTCCTCCGAATCCCGCGTCGCGCCAGGCTCGAATCAGCAAGGGTCCGCCTTTGCGCGGAAAGTCGCCGCCCATGAACAGGAACCGGACCGGCTCGCCCGGCGCGCGGTCGGCGCGGCCGCTGAGCCATGCGGGATCGAATCCATCGAGGCGAGCCGGGTACGGCATCACGCGGACCTTCGCCGCACAATCCGGATAGGTCGCCGCCAGGTCTCGCGCCGCCCACTGCGATGTTGCGGTCACGGCCGACGCGGCGCGAAACACGAGGCCGTCGTGTCGGACGTTCGCCCCGTACGTGGCACGAGAAAGCCCGGAGGTCATCTCGTCACTCGCCTGCCGCTCGGTCGCGTCGATCGAGACGATCGCCGGCACGCGGTTCATCCGGCGGAGGCTCGCGTAGGCCGTCGCCTGGGTGTGAAAGTGCAGCAGGTCGAACCGTTGCCGCTGTTCCGCTGCGGCAATGCGGCGGGCAGCGAGCAGCCCCGCATGCATCTGCCGCCGCCATCGGGCGAGATCGACGTTCGCGGCCCAGCCCGCCGCCGGCGCCAGGCGTGCGCACAGCAGCCGCCGCACGACACGATCGCGCACGGTGAGGTCGTGGCTCAGATTCACGTGCGTGGCCGTCATATCGGGCAGCCGGGCCGCGGCATCTTCCAGCAGCTTGGCGACGACGCCGTGGCCGAGAATGCCGGAATTCACGAACAACACGTTGAGCATCGGCCGGGCAGCTGAATTCAGCATTTCTCTAGCCACGACGATCAACGCAGAACTCGCGGAACCCGCCGAGAAAACCGGTTTGTTCTGCGAGTTCTGCGGTTTCTGCGTTGAATGTCGTGCCGTGTGACACACTCCTAGCGGCCATGCGGGTTCCGGCCGATCACCAGAAGATTGTCGGAACACGCGCGCGGCATCCGGCGCGCGAGCCGCGCCGGAACGTGGGCCGCCGTCAGCGGCAGACGTCCGCGGCAACTGTAGGCGACGGCAATCTGCTCGAGCCCCGCCGCGGCGAGGATGCGAACGAGGTCCGATTCGAGCAGGGCCGTGCGGTGGCCGGGATACGCCGAGTCCTGAAACGCCGAGAACCGGCGCTTGACGATCAGCGTGACGAGGCTGAGCGCACTGAGCTGGTTCGGCGTGGTCACGACGACCCATCCGCCCGGCTTCGCAATGCGCGCGAGCGCACGGACGAACGCCCACGGATTTTCGAGGTGTTCAATCGTCTCCACGGCCGTGACCACGTCGGCGTCCCCGTCACGAACCGGCCATTCGGTGGTATCGAGGTCCACCTGTCGAAACTCCACATCCGGCGGCAGCGTGGGATATCGCACGGCATCGAGTCCGGCGTACTGATCGAACCGGCCGCTCAGCACCCGCCAGAGCGCACCGCCGCCGCATCCGACATCCACCACGCGCCCGCCCGCGATGCCGCGCGACGCGAGCGCATCGGCGACCATCTGATAGACGCTGTCGCTGCTCGAACCGAGACTCAGGCCGGCGCGGGTCTTGACGGTGTCCGACGGATAAACGACGTCGGTCCTCATGCTTCGATCGGCGCAGCGGCCATGGCGGCCAGACACTCGTGCAGGCGCCTCACCTGTCTCGTCGGATCGCACAACGATCGGGCGCGTTCGGAGGCGGCGGCCGCGAGCCGGCCGCGCAGCGTCGCGTCGGCAATCAGCGGCTCGAGTGCCGCGGCCAATGCCGCCGGATCGCCTGGCGGCACGAGGCGGCCGCACGACTCGTCGATGATCTCCATCGCGCCGCCGAGCTCGCTGGTCACCACCGGGAGCCCGGCGCCAAGCGCTTCGACGAACGCGATGCCAAAAGGCTCCGGAGTGAGGTTCGGCTGACACAGCAGGTCGGCGCTCGCGAGCAGACGAGGAACGTCCGTTCGCTCGCCAGCGAATCGTACGCGATCGGCGATCTGCAGGCGGTGCGTCAACTCGACAAGCGACGCTGCGTAGGCCGCTTCGCCCGGCCGTTGCGCTCCGCCAATCAGCCAGCATGTCCAGTCGGGCTGGCGCCGCAGCGCTGCGAGCGCCGCGAGCAGGACCGCGTGGCCCTTCCACGACTCCATGCGGCACGCCTGCATGACGACCACGGCGCTGGCCGGTGTGCCCAGCTGCTGGCGGACACGGTCGCGCTCTCCGGAAGAAAGCGGCGGGGTCGCTTCGACCGGCGCGTAGGCGACCTGCATGCCAACCTTGTCGTAAACCGAGACCAGCGTGGCGGCGGTGTAGCGACTGTTGGCGATCACAAGATCCGGTGCCGTGCGCCTGGCCCACCGCTCGGTCCAATGCTTTCCCGTGAACGCGTCGTGCGCCCAGAACACGAGGGGTACACCGGCGCGACGTACGACTCGCGCGAACAGCGCGTACGGCCACGCCGCGTGACAAATCACGCGATCGAACCGCTCGCGGGCGAGCAGCGCCGCGAGCGCGCGCCGCGCTCGATGAACCGTGTGCGGCCGGCTCGCTCGTGTCTCGCCCAGCTGGTGAACGAGCACGCCGGTGGCATCCAGTTCGCGTGCAAGACGGCCGGGGAAACAGAGGGCGACTTCGACGTCGAGCTCTGTGCACGCCGCCAGCTGCCGGGCGAGCGTCAGCAGCATCGCTTCGATGCCGCCGAACAGGTTCCCGCTGTACACATGGAGTACGCGCATACTAGATAACATCACGATCGAACGCAGAGGCCGCAAAGGACGCAAAGAAAGAACAGCATTTCTTAGCGGCCTTCGCGGCCTTTGCGTTCCAAGGCGGCGTCGATTAGCCGGACACGCTCCTAGGAATCGGAATCCGTGAGGCCCCGTCCAACGCCGACTCGTATACCGGAACCAGCTCGCGCGCGAGACGTCCGAGCTCGAATTTCTCCTCGGCGGTCTGACGCGCGGCCGACGACAGACGGGCGCGCAGTCCCGCGTCGGCAATGAGAGTGGCCATGCGCGCCGAGAGCTCCTCCACGTTCCCCGGCGTGTGCGGCAGCGCGTCGACGCCCGCGGTGACGAGCTCCGCGGCGCCGCCGGCCCGACTGACGATCACGGCGCGGCCGCACGCCATTGCCTCGGCGACGACAAGTCCGAACGGCTCGGGCGATGTGCTGGCGTGGACCACGATGTCGAGTGCGCGCAGCGCCGCATCCGACTGCCGGACGAATCCGGTGAAGCCAACGCGGTCCGCGATGCCGAGCGACGCGGCGATGTGCTCGAGCTCGGCACGGCGATATTGACTGCCGTCGGTCTGGTACACGGCATCCCCAATCACGTAGGCGCGCCAGGGCAGGTGCCGCGGAAGCCTGGCGACGGCGCGCAGGAACGCCTCGTGACCTTTCCATCGCGCGAACGTGCCGAGCAGCCCGAGACGCACGCTACCGGGCGGCGCCGGGGGCAGGCCCGAGAGGCGATCGAGATCTGCGGTCTCGCCGCACGGCGAAAACCG
Source organism: Acidobacteriota bacterium (assembly GCA_003222455.1). Lineage (GTDB taxonomy): Bacteria > Acidobacteriota > Vicinamibacteria > Vicinamibacterales > CAVVIG01 > QHWF01. The sequence continues at coordinate 2,793 of QHWF01000181.1, read as the reverse complement.
ATCGAGGTCCACCGCGTTGTACATCCGAACGATCGTCATCCCATTCCCGATCGCCGCCCGCGCATCATCGGCGACGCTCGTGGAGTTTGCGATCAGGATCGCACAGCGCGGAGCGCTCCAGCGCAGAAGCGTCGCCGTGAACGGTCTGGGCACGATGTAATCATGCAGGTGCCACACGAGCGGACGATTGCCCGCCCATGCGGCGAGCACGTGCATTTTCAGGCCATTGCTGTGAATCACGTCGGGGCCGACGCGTCGAATCTCGCGCCGCAGCCTCGCACCGTAAGCGGCCACCGATGCCGCGGCCCGACCGGCCGCCACCGCGAAGCGCATCCGGCGCCGATCGGTCGTGGCACCGTGCTCGCCGAGCCGCGCGAGCGCGGCTGGAAACGGCAGCACTGATGTGGACACGCCGAGCGCGTCGGCACGCTCGATCAATGGACCGGCCGTCGCGGCGATGAGATGCAACGCCCAGGAGGGCCGCGCGCGGCGCACGCTCGCAAGCATGGCCAGCAGGCTCGTCTCGGCGCCGCCCAGCGCTCCGGTCGGACTCAGGTACACGACACGCACGTCAGCACCAGCCAGATCGAATTTGGAATTCGGAATTCGGAATGTGGAATTCTGAAATTCGAGTTCTCAATTCCAAATTCCGAATTCCAAATTCTGAATTATCTCCGATCAGAAAAACCGCGTCGGGATCTTGATCGTGTCGTTTGCCTGCACCTTGCCGTCCAGGTCGACTTTCACTTCCGTCGTCCGGCCATTCACGACGCGGGTCACCGTAATGCGGCGATCACTGCCCCGGTCGTTGAGCCCGCCCGCAACCGCGATGGCCTGAGCGAAGGTCATTCCCGGTTCGAGCACGTAAGTCCCGGAATTGCGGACCATGCCGCTGATGTAGAACTGCTCCGCGCCGGGCACGTTGACGACGTCGCCGTCCTCGAGGATGACATCAAAGCCGGCTTTGCCCAACTCGAGATCCTTTCGGTGCACCGTCACGAGCTCCCCGCCCTTCTGATGCTGGACCGTGATCAGGTTGCTGGCATCGGCCAGCGTCGAGCCGGCGACCGCGAGCGCGTCCATGAGCGTGATCGACGGCCCGTTGATCGTGACCTTGCCCGGCGTGCGGACCTTGCCGGTCACGTACACCGCACGGCTCTTGAACTGATCCACGTCGATCAGCACCTGCGGATTCTGCAGATATCCTTGCTTGAGGAGCGACGCGATTTTCGTCTGCAGCTCGCTGATGGTGAGACCGGCAGCCGACTGGCGGCCGACGTACGGCAGCGTGATGCCGCCGTCGATATCGACCTTGTACTTGTTGGTCAGATCGGGCTCGCCGACGACCGTGACCGAGAGCGTGTCCAGCGGATTGACGACGTACCGATCCGGCGGCATCGGGGCTGGCTTGGCGCCGGCGGCCTCCCGCGAAGGCAGCGCCGGATTCTGCTGCGACGGTTCGATCTGCGGCTGACCGTCAGACCGGGTTGTCGGGCCGGCAGGCCCGGTCTGCGCCTGCGCCGCGGCCGCAAACACGAGGGCGAGTGCCACCGTCGCCAATACGTTCTTCTTCTTGATCATTTCCGCGACTCCGCTATTCCGGCACCCGCGTAAGCGGGATGCCGAGCTGACGGGCTTTTCGATACAGGTTCGGACGCAGCATCCCGAGCGTCTCGGCGGCTTCGGACATGCGCCACCGGTGGTGCTGAAGCACGGAAGCTATGTACTCGCGTTCAAATCGCAAACGCGCGTCACGCAGGTTGCCCGCCGGAACAAACGGCGCCGTCGGCGGGTTCAGGCGAACCGCCGCCAAGAGGTCTTCGATCTGGATGACCTCGCCGGCGGGATCATGGCTGCGAACCGCACGCGCAATCACGTCGTGCAGCTCGCTCAGATTTCCGGGCCAGCTCAAGGCTCCGAGCAACGCCAGCGCCGCCTGGGTGAACGTGCGGACGGGAAGGCCTTCGGCGCCGCAGATGTCCTCGAGCACCCGGCTCGCGAGCACCGGCACGTCTTCGGCTCTCTCGCGCAGCGGCGGGACGTCGATCCGCATGGCCGCCAGCCGGCGATACAAATCGGGCCGAAACCGGTGCGTGCGGACTTCCCCCTCGATGCCTCTCGGCGCGCTGGCCACGAGGCGGAACGTCGCCGGCTGGGCCGAACGGGCCGTCCGGAACTGGCCGTCGCGGACGATTCTCGCGACACGCGCCTGCACCGCCGCGGGCAGGTCATGCACGTCCTGAAGGAACAGCGTCCCGCCGCACGCGATCGCGATCCGGCTGTCCGCCGACACCCACTCGAGGTCGTTCGGAACGTCAGGAGGCGTGACCCCGAAGAGCACGCGTTCGAGGCGTCCCGCCTCGCCGAGCGTGCAATCGACGACGACGAAAGCGGCCAGGGTTCGGGGGCTGCGGCGGTGCAGTTCCGCAGCAATCGACTCGACGACCGTTCCGGGCTCGGCCGTGATCAAGACGCACCCATCCTGCGCAGCTGCGCGGCGCACGAGCTCGTGGACGCGGCCAATCGCCGGCGAACCGCCCAGGAGCTCCGGCGCACCGTGGAGTCCGGGCCATGACCGAGCGTCGGCATCGACCGGAACGAAGGTTCGGGATGTCACAACGGTTGATCTTTCCGCGCTGTCCGGGTGCAGGAGTGTCACCGACTAACTGACGGCGTCGTGGAACGCAAAGGCCGCGAAGGCCGCAAAGGGATGCTGTCTTTTCTTTGCGTCCTTTGCGACGTCTGCGTTCGATCGTGACGTCAGCTCCGCCCTCTGGCTTACAGCCCATGAGG
>QHWF01000180.1 GCA_003222455.1 Acidobacteriota bacterium | reverse complement strand
CGCCGCCGGCGTACGCGTCGCGCGCTCGACCGCCGCCTGCACATCCGCTCGCGCGGCGATGATGTCGGCGATCGCATCGTGCGTCGCCGTGAGCCGCTCGTGAATCTGCATCAGCAGCGCGAATTGCTGCTCGAACTCTTCAGCCGTCGTCGACGTGCGCGGATCCTGCTTGATGTCGAACGTCTCCGTTACCGTCGTACCCGCAGCGGTGAGACGGGCTCGATACGTCCCGGGTACGACCTGCGGTCCACGGACGCTGGCCCCGAACAGGTTCGTGCCCGGCGGCGGCAGCGACGCATCCGGATATCGCATGTCCCATTCGAACCGGTTCAGGCCCGGTTCCGCCGGCAGCCTGAATCGCGACGGCGGCGGGCCGAGAAATGCGCGCCGTTCGGTGGTCTGGTCCGGCTGAAGCCGGACACCACCAGTATTCTCTCGTTGGTCCGGCTGAAGCCGGACACTACCAGTATTCTCTCGCTGGTCGGGCTGAAGCCGGACGTCGGCGCCGCTCTCAGCGTTGTCCCGGCTGCGGAATGTTCGGATGGTCTTGCCATTGCGATCGAGCAGCTCGAGCGACACGCCATCCGCTGGGGCATCCTTCAAGTAATACCAGATGACCACGCCGGACGGTGGATTCTGTCCCATCGCCGACACCGGGCCGCCGCCGCCGCCACCGCCGGCCCGCATCCGAATCGTGTCGCGGGGTTGAAAGAGATGGACGGACGATCCGGACACCTGCCGGGTCAACTGGCGAATCGCGCTGAGGTCGTCGAGAATCCAGAACGATCGGCCCTGCGTGGATGCGACGAGATCGCCATTTTGTACGGCCAGATCCGTGATGGGCACGATCGGCAGATTGAGCTGCAACGACTGCCATTCGCCGCCCGCATCGAGAGAGACATACACGCCGCTTTCAGTGCCGGCGTACAACAATCCTCCGCGCGCCGGATCCTCGCGCACGACGCGCACAAAGGCTGTTTCAGGAATACCGCGGCCAAGCAGGCTCCACGAGGTCCCGTAGTCGGTGGTTTTGTAGATGTAGGGCTTGAAATCATCTGACTGATAGCGTGTGGCTGCCACGTAGGCAGTCCCAGGGTCGTGCGGCGAGGCCTCGATGATATTGACCCGAGTCCACTCCGGCATCTGCTTCGGCGTGACGTTCTTCCAGCTCTTTCCGCCATCGCGCGTCACGTGCACGAGCCCATCGTCCGATCCCGTCCAGATGGTGTCCTTTTCGAGCCGCGACGGCGCCACGGTGAAGATGGTGCAGTAGTAATCGGCGCTGCTGTTGTCGCCGGTCAGCGGTCCGCCGTTGTGTCCCTGCTTGGTCCGGTCGTTGCGGGTGAGATCCGGACTGATCGCCTGCCAGCTTTGGCCCTGATCCGTCGACTTGAACAGGACGTTGGCCGCCGTATAGAGCGCTGCGGGATCGACCGGAGAGATGACGATGGGCGCCGTCCACTGGAACCGGTACTTCACGTCGGCCGCCGGGCGGCCACCGGGCGTTTCCGGCCAGACAGAGATATTGCGCGATTCGCCGAGCCGACGATCGTATCGCGTCATGACGCCGTAATACGTGCCGGCGTAGACGATGTTCGGGTCGCGCGGATCGGGAGCGACGTAGCCGCTTTCGCCGCCGCCGACCTGATACCAGTCGGTGTGATCGATGCCGCCGCCGCCGGTTCGGCTCGCAATCGAAACGGTGGTGTTGTCCTGCTGCGCGCCGTAGATCCGGTACGGAAACTGATTGTCGGTGATCACGTGATAAAACTGACCGGTCGGCTGGTTCTGGAGCGTCGTCCAGGTCCGGCCGCCATTCCATGTGATTGCCGCGCCGCCGTCGTTGCCGTTGATCATGCGCTGCGGATCGTCCGGCGCGATCCAGAGGCCGTGGTTGTCGGAGTGGGCTGCACGCACCATCTGAAACGTGCGGCCTCCATCGGTCGATTTGTTGATCTCCAGCGTCGGCACATACACCGTTTCCGGGTCCTTCGGGTCGGCGATGATGTGACTGTAGTACCAGGCGCGCTCGCGGACGCTCGAGTCCCCGTTCATCCGCTGCCAGGTCGCACCTGCATCGTCTGATCGGAACACGCCGCCGTCCCTGGCTTCGACAATCGCCCAGACCCGATCGTGACGCGACGGCGAAACGGCCAGGCCGATACGACCCTTCATACCGGCCGGCAGACCGCGCGTCAGTGCCGTCCACGTGCTGCCGCCATCGACCGATTTGTAGGGGCCGCTGCCGTTTCCGCCGCTGTAGATTTGCCACGGCCGCCGATAGACCGGCCAGAACGACGCGTACACGATCCGTGGATTCACCGGATCGATGACGACGTCGATGGCGCCGGTTGTGTCGTCGACGAACAGGACGTTCTCCCAGGTGACGCCGCCGTCGCGGGTGCGAAACAGTCCCCGCTCGCGATTCGGACCGAACGGGTGGCCGAGCGCCGCCACAAAGGCGATGTCGGCATTCTGCGGATCGATGGCGATTCTTCCGATCTGGCGTGAGTCGGACAGGCCGGCGTGCTTCCATGTCCTGCCGGCATCGACCGACTTGTAGACACCGTCGCCGTGCGAGAAGTTGCTGCGGATATCGGCCTCGCCCATACCGACGTAAACGACGTTCGGATCCGACGGCGCAACCGCAATCGCACCGACAGACCCGGTTTTCACGTACCCGTCTGTCACCGGATTCCACGTGATGCCGGCATCGTCTGTTTTCCAGACCCCGCCACCGGTGGCACCCATGTAGTAGACCAGCGGCTGACCCGGGACGCCGGCAACGGCCGTGACCCGGCCGCCGCGATAGGGCCCGATGCTCCGCCAGCGAAGGGCCTTGAAGAGGGCGGGTTCGTAGGTGTGCGGCTCGAGGGCAGGTTGCGCGTGAATGACGGTCAGGGCAAGAAGAAACGCGACGCCGACAAGGCGGACTCCACATTGCGGAATGCGGATTGCGGATTGCGGATTCGATTGTCGATTTGAGACTAAGCGCGCCATCCAATCCTCATCGCCTACTGAAGGACAACAATCTCTCGCGACTGGCGACGTGATCAATCATCAATCCAATCCGCAATCCGCAATCTGAAATCTGAAATCTGAAATCTGAAATCTCACCATCCTGAGAGCTTCAACTGGACTGTCGTCTCGACACGCCTTCCGGCACGCCACAGGACCAGGGCATAGGGCGCCGGCTCAGTGCGCAGCTCGCGAATGAGCCACTGGTGCAACCCCGTCAGGCCGCCGCGGCCACGGAAGAACGGCTCGCCCCCGACTGCAATCAGAAGATCGCCAGGTTTCAGCGCGGCAGCCGACAGCGCACCAGCCGGATCGACGTGCCGCACGCGCACGCCGACCTGCTCCGCGGCCGCTGTGATACCTGCCGGCAGCGCGTCCTCAATTCCTTCGACGCCGAGCGCCGGCAGCCGCTCTTCGAGCGCACGCGTCGCGAACATTTCCCAGAAAGACAGCGTGCCCTCAGGATGTTTCGGGGTCAGCTCGTTGAACGCCCGCTCGGCGATTGCGATCGCCGCCGGGGCGGCCGGCACATCGAGCGTGATTTCAGCGGCGTCGATCAATCGCTCATCGCCGCGGACCCGTGCTCCCTGTAAAGCCGTCACGCCGGAGCGGTTCACCCGGTCGGCGAACACTCTGGCTCCGTTCACCCAGATCTCGATCGGCCGGTCCAGGTCCACGAGCCGGTCGTGTACGTACACGCGCAACGATCGTGCCCAGCGCGCATCGATGTCGATCCGTGAAGCGCCGGTGACACGGGCGTGAACGAACGCCTGCCGCGTATCCGCTTCCACCCAGTGCACGCGCCGCCCGGCCGGCGTAATCGCGGCGTTCGGCACTCGCAGCACCTCGCGCGGATACACCTGCCTCGGTCTGGCTTCGAGCCACCGCAGCACATCAGGGTAATGCTCCTGAAACCCCTCGTGAGCGCGGTCGCCGAATTCACGGTAGGTGAGGTCGTAATTGAACGACGTGAGAATGTCGCGCAGGGCACGAGGCCCCGTGATCGCGCGAATATTTCTGTCCTGCGATCCTTCGAGCACGTACACCGGCACGTTCCTGAGATTCCGCAGGAGCAGCTCGCGCGAGTCGCCCTCGGTCGAGACCGGCACGATCGCCGAGAGCCAGTCGGCATGCGATGTGGCGAACGCAATCGAATAGTTCGACCCGAGCGAGATGCCGGTGGAGACGATGCGATCGGGATTGATCCGATACCGCGCGCGCAAGGCCGCGATGACGGCGCGCGCCTGCTCGGGATGGAACAGCTCGTACGGCAAACGCTGCTCGGTCCGGGTGCCCGCAACGACCGACGGCGTCAGCGCCGGCGCCGCCACGATCCAGCCGGCATCCTCGGCCGTGTCAGCCCAGACCCGCAGCATACGCTCGGCGCCCGTTCGCGCCTGCGCGACCGTGGCGGGTGGTCCTCCGTGCATCGCGAACATCAGCGGCCATTCGGCGCGCGGGTCGTAGCGGCTCGGCAGCTGCACGAGCACCGGCACCGGGGGGCCCGCCGGGACGTCGACGATCAGCTCTACGACCGGAAAGCGGTCGTTCACGCGCGCCGGCGCCGGCGGGTAGCCGGCGCGGCCGCGCCGCATCGCCTCCTCGAGATCGTGAAAGCGCTCGCGGGACAGTGACACGAGCGATCCGTCCGCCCTCAGCGACGCTTCAGCCGCGCGTCGATCGGCATCGGATGCCGGCCACAGATAACGCTGCACCAGCCCGTCCAGTGGATCGACGGCCGGCGGCTGCGGCTCCGGCGCGGCGACACTACTCAGCAGCGCCACCAGAACGATCGTGTGCTTCATTGAGAAAGTTCCTCAGGCGGCACCGAATTCTGAGCTTCCAGCGTTCCGACCAACTGACGCCGCCCTTGGAACGCGAAGGCCGCGAGGAAATACTGTCTTTTCTTCGCGTCCTTTGCGGTCTTTGCGTTCGATCGTGACATTCGCTCCCTAGAACCTGTAGCGAATCGCGAACTGCAGCTGCCTGGGATTCGCGACGCGAATCGGCTGGTTGAACACCGCCGCCGGACTGCCGACGACGCGTCCGTACACGGGATTCGACTGCGTCACATTGGTCGCATCCAGCAGGTTGAACACGTCCATGCGGACCTCGATGTGTTGCGCACCGGTCATCGCGATCGTCTTGCCCACCGAAATGTCCACCGTCTTCGACGCCGGCAGCCGAAAGCTGTTGCGTGCGAGTGTGCCGGGGCGATCGGTCATGAACCCGTCACCGTTGAGATCGACCCCGGCTTGTGGATCCACGGGAAGCCCGGATCGGAACGAGGCGATCGCCGAGAACGACACGGCGCGGGGCAGCACATATGTGCCGTTGACGACGAGAATATGCGGCACGTCGTTCGAGGCACGCGCGCGCCGGAAGTCGAACGGGTCGGCGCCCTGCGCGGCCGATCCGAAATCGTCCTGCTCGTTTTCGGCCCGAGAGAGCGTGTAGGAGGCCTGATAGAAGTGTTGCTGCGAAAATCGCTTCGTCAGATTCAGCTTGAGTCCCTGATACCACCCGTTCCCTTCCGACACCACGGCGCGGATCTGCTTGAACCCGCCTTCGCTGATGCCGTACGGGCCTGGAACGCGCGATGGCGATCCGTACGGGCGCGTCGCGTCCGCCTGAGCAATCGACCGCGTGGCGCCGGTGGTGGTATCGAACGCCGCGGGGCCGTTCAAGTCGACGGTGCGGAACAGATCGCGCCCTCGCAGATACGTGTAATCGACCGTGAGTGCGATGTCGGCGGCAAGCTCGCGCGCGACGCCGAACGTGAGCTGGTCGCTGAACGGCGTCTTGCGCGCCGCCGGATCCAGCGCGCCGAGATCGAGCGTGACGGTGCGGCCGAGGGCCGCGCCGAATCCCGGCGGGAGCGCCGTGAACACAGCGGGAAAGGTCGGGAACACACCGGGGTTGCCGCCGGGGGTGAGCGTAATCGAGAAATTGCCGGTGATGCCGAACAGATCTTCCGTGTTCGGAATGTTGTCGAAGAGTTGATCGTAAAAGCGGCCGAACCCGCCGCGCACGACCGTGCGTCCGTCGTTACCGATGTCCCACGCAAACCCGGTGCGCGGCATGATGTTGTTGTTGTCGGGCGATGAGGTCTGCTTCTCGTACCGTGCGCCGAGGTTGAGCGTGAACCCG
>QHWF01000177.1 GCA_003222455.1 Acidobacteriota bacterium | reverse complement strand
CCGCCGGCGCTCGGTTTCGGGTCGAGGCTCGCCCGGCCGGCGAAGGGCAATCGTCCCGCCGAACGACTCGAGCTCGAGATGCGCGCTGCCGTTCCCGAGCGTGACGGTGAAGCGTTTGCGCGGATTCTGATCGTCGGTTTTGATCGGGAACGTCGAGCGAAAGCTGCCGTTGTAGGTCCGCACCGTCAGCATCGCATTCACCCGCTCCGGCACGGCCACCGCAATCATCCCGTTGTGCGTCGTCAATCGGTAGAGACCTTTGTCCTTGATCGGACCGTCGTACGAAATGTTGCCGTTGACCGTATACAGATCGACGTTCGACGAGTCGACCCGATCGAGGATGATGCTGCCGTTGGTGGTTTCGGCCGACAGGTCGGCGCTGATGTCGGCGAGCCGGATCCCCTCGTTCACCGACCGGATCTCGACGCGTCCCTTCGCCTTCTCCAGCGCGATTTCCCCCTGGACCGACTTGAGCGACACGAAGCCCGACCCGCCGCTCACCCTGATGTCGCCGCGCGTCGCTTCGACGGCGACGTCGCCGCCAACGCCGTCGAGCGTCACGTCGGCGTAGGTGCCGCTCACGCTGATCGGCATCCACTTCGGCACGCTGATCGTGTAGTCGAGCGACCGCGGCGGTCCGCCTCGCACCGACCGTGAACGGATCGTCACCGTCTGGTCGGCCTGCTTGACGTCGACCGCCTCACGGTCCGAGTGATTCACTTCCACGCGCACGGCGTCCTTGTCCCACACCTTCACCATCACGTCGCCGGCGAAGTTGTTGACGTCGAGCTTCGTCCCGCGTGTGACCTGAACGGTCTGGTCCATCGGGATGATGATGGCCATTGCAAAAAGAGCGTGTCCTAACATGTTCCTGGTCCTTGATTCCTGATTCCTACGGAACGTCACGATTGAACGCAAAGGCCGCGAAGGCCGCCAAGGAATACATTCTTCTCTTTGCGTCCTTTGCGGCCTCTGCGTTCATCGTGGACGCCCTCCTAGTCCGTCTCGCCCGTGAGCGCCGCCGTGCGGCGCAGCAGATCCAGCTTGCGCCGGCGCGCTTCCACGAGATGACTGCTCAAGTAGCTGTTTGCCGGGTCCGCACCGAGCGCCTGCCGCGCCTGTGCAATCGCCTGATCGATAATCTGCAGGTTGTGCTCGACGATGGCGATGGTGTTCGCGTCGAGCCGGCCCCGCCCTTTGTGCACCGCACCCTCGAGATCGGCAACGGCCGCGTCGTACTGCTGGTCGGCGAAGGTGACACTTGCGGCCTGGACGTCGTCGTCACGGCGGACCTGACCGCCTTCGCCAAGGCTACGGCGGTCCGCCGAAGCTTCACGCGAAGGCGGAAGGTCCGCACTACTCCCGCCATTACCCGGGACTTGAACGTCGGCACTGCTTCCCTCGCTGCGGGGGACCTGCACGCCGGCATTACTCTGGTTGTAGTGCAGGCCTTCAGGCCTGCTCACGATTAACCAGACAACGCCACCCGAAAGCGCCATCAGCAGGACGGCGGCAGCCGCGAGCTGCGGCAGCGAAAACGAAATGCGCCGCGACGGCATTCGAAGAGGCCGCTGCGCCTCGGATGCGTGAAGTGGCGTGACCTTGTCGCTCGCCGGCCGCGCCTCAATCCGTTCGGCGATGCCGGCCCAGAGATCCTGGTGCGGAGGGCGCGGCTGGATCGATCGGGCGCGCGCGATCACGCGCCTCAGGTCCTCCAGGACGTTCCGGCAGGGCGCGCATCCGGCCAGATGCGATTCCACCGCTTCGCGCTCGTCGCCCGGCAACTCGCCGTCGAGATAATCCGACAGCTTGTCTGTCCATTCCTCGTGCATTGGCTTTCACCCGTTCAAGTGCTTCCGCATCAGCATCCGCGCCCGATGCAGTTGTCGTTTCGACGTGCCGGCGGTGATCTCGAGCATCGCCGCAATCTCGCGATGCTTGTACCCTTCGACATCGTGCAGCACGAAGATCTCCCGGGCGCCTGGCGGCAACTGCTCCATCGCGTGTTCGAAGTCGACCGTCAAGTCGGCGCGTCCCGGCGCGACCGTCACGAGGTCCAGCGCCGCCGGATCGTCTGTCAGGCGCTCGCGCTGCAGGGCGAACGAGCGCCGCCGCTCGATGACCACGTTCACGGCCAGCCGGTGCAGCCAGGTCGAAAACTGCGAGTCGCCGCGGAACTGGCCGAGCTTCTGCCAGGTCCGCACGAAGATGTCCTGCGTAACCTCGTCTGCCTGGTCGCGCCCCAGCATCCGCCGTGTCAAACTGTGAATCCGCGCGACGTGCGTCCGATAGAGCCGTTCAAAGGCAGACGAATCGCCGCGCGCCGCCAGGGCCACATCCGAGTCGATCCCGCCGCGAATCGGGGTCTCGCCGCTCAGCGTCATTACCGCCGTTGCCACGTGTATCACTGACCGGGGTCCGGCCCCGAGTCGCCGCCCGGTTGCTGGCCGGCAGGCGCTTCCGTTACAACGAGTTGGACGGGCTCAGCTCCTGGAAGGTTGATCCGAGGTGGGCAGGTAGGGCAGGTAGGACAGGTAAGGCAGGTAGGGCAGGTAGGGCAGGTAGGGCAGGTAGGGCACTTACCTACCTGCCCCACCCGCCTTACCCGCCCCACCTGCCCGTTTCAGATGCGCGCGGACTCCGCTTCCGGCTTCCTGGGTCGGCCGAACAGGCGTCTCAGCGAGGCCGACGGGCTCCACTCCCGCAGATCGTCGAAATATGAATACACGACAGGTGTGACGAGCAGGGTCAGCAACAGGCATAGCACCTGCCCGCCGAGGATGGTCACCGCCATGGACGCGCGCGAGCCGGCGCCCGACCCCTTGCCGAAGGCGATCGGCAGCATGCCGGCGACGATGGCGATGGTCGTCATCAGAATCGGCCGCAGCCGGACGTGGTTCGCCTGGATCAGTGCCTCGTGTCGCTCCACGCCCTGCGCGCGCAGCGTGTTCGTGTAGTCCACCTGCAGAATCGAATTCTTCTTGACGATACCGAACAGCATCATGAGCCCGATGGCGCTGTAGACGTTGATGGTCATCCCGAACGCCATCAGCGCCAGCAGCCCGGCCGGGAGGCTGAGCGGCAACGACGTCATGATGGTCAGGGGATGAATGAAGCTGTTGAACTGCGAGGCCAGCACCATGTAGATGAAGATGACCGCAAGCACCATCGCGATGGTGAAGTTGTTCGATGCCTCCGCCAGCGTGCGCGCGCTGCCGCCGAACACGGCCTGGTATCCCGGCTTCAAGTGCAGCTCTTCGACCTTCAGGCGCGCGGCGGCCAGCACCTCGCCGAGCGGCACGCCCTGCAGGTTGCCGTTCACGGAAATCTGCCGCTGGCGATTGTACCGATCGATTGACGCGGGTCCGTAATCGTTCTTCAACTGCGCGACGTCGCTCACCTTCACCGTGCGGCCGGCGGCCGCCGGACCTGCGCCGACGAGCAGGTTGCCCATGGTTTCGATGTTCCGATGCGGCTCGTCGAGGCGGAGCAGCACCTTGAACTGGTCGTCGCCATCCTTGAATTCCGACACTTCTTCGCCGCCCACGAGCGTGCGCAGGCTCTCAGCGAGTGAATCGATGTTCACGCCGAGATCCGCGGCACGCGCGCGATCGACGTTGATTCTGAGCTCGGGCTGCGTCGCCTCGAAGTTCGTATCCACGTCGACGACACCGGGGATCTGGCGCACCTTCTCCATCAACTGGAGCGTGTATGCCTGGAGCTGCTCGATGTCGGGGCCTTGAATGAGAATGTTCAGGCGATTGAAGCCGCCGCCCCCACCGCCGCCACCTCCACCGGGGCCGCCACCGCCACCGCCCGGACCACCGCGGCCGGTCGCTGCACCCGAGATGTCGGTGCCGCCCGACACGCTCAGTCGCGCGCCCTGGTACTTCCGGAGCATCTGGCGGGCGCGGATCATGAGCTCCTGCTGCGAGATCTGCCGTTCCTCGAGCGGCAGCATCATGATGTTGAAGTTGGCGAACCCCGGGTTGATGTTTTGCATCACCCGCTGCAAGGCGGGAAGCGCAAGCACCTCCTTCTCGATCGGCTTGATGAACTCCTCGGTCCGCTGGTAACTCGTGCCCCTCGGCAAGCGGACGTTGATGCTGAATTCGCCCTGATCATCGTCCGGCACGAGCTCCTTGCCGACCTGCGGATACAGCAACGCGGCCGAGGCGACGACGGCGGTGGCCAGGCCCATCATCACCAGACGATGATGCAGCGCCCACACCAGCATCCGGCCGTAGACGGCGTCGATCCTGGCGTAGAAGCCGCGCGATTTGGTGGTGGAGTGATCCGCTCTCGCATCCTCTTTCTTCAGCCACATCGCGCACAACGCCGGCGTGAGCGTAAACGACACGAACATCGAGAGGAGGATCGCGGCCGCCGACGTCAGGCCGAAGCTGTAGAAGTACCGGCCGATCTGACCCGTCATGAACGCCACCGGCACGAAGATGACGACCAGCGATAAGGTGGTCGCCATCACCGCGAGGCCGATTTCGTTCGTGGCTTCGGCCGCCGCTTCCTTCGGCGTGACCCCTTTCTCTTCGACGAACCTGAAGATGTTCTCGAGCACCACGATCGCATCGTCGATGACGATGCCGGTGGCCAGCGACAGGGCGAGCATGGTCATGTTGTTCAGCGTGAAGCCGAACAACTTCATGAAGGTGAACGTGCCGATGATCGACGTCGGGATGGCAAGTGCGGCGATGAACGTGACACGAAGGTTCCTGATGAAGAGAAAGACGACCAGGCTCGCGAGCAGGCCGCCGAGGATCAGGTGCAGCTTGATGTCTTCGAACGATCGCCGGATGAATCGCGACTGGTCGTTGCCGATGCTGACTTGAAGATCCTGCGGCAGCTGCGCCTGAATGCGCTGGAGGCGCTCCTGTACGCGGTCGACGACTTCCACCGTGTTCGTGCCCGACTGCTTGCGAACCTGCACGCCGAGCGCCGGCGTGCCGCTCAGGCGGGTCGCGCTGCGGACCTCCTGAACGCTGTCCTGCACCCGGCCGACATCGCCGAATGTGACGACAGACCCGTCGGCGCGGTAGGAGAGGACGATACGGTTGAAATCTTCGACATTCTTGATGCGGCCCATCGTCCGCACGGCGACGTCGGCCGGCCCGGCGGTGAACTGACCGCCCGGAATCTCGACGTTCTGGCGCTGCACCGCGTTTCTGACCTGATCGACCGTCAGCCCATAGGCGATGAGCCGGTCGGCATTCAACAGCAGCTGGATTTCACGCTTCCGTTCGCCGTTGTATCCGACCGAGCCGACATCTCTGACCGTCTCGAGGTCCTGCTTCACCCGTTTTTCGGTGATCTCGGTGATTTCCTTGGGCGCGCGCGGGCCGTAAACGGCAAACCCGAAGATCGGCTGCGCGTCCGGATCCATCTTCGTGATCTGCAGCGGCCGCGTGTCGCGCGGAAACTGGTTGACGATCTGCGCCAGCTTGTCGCGCACGTCCTGGGTGGCCGCCTCGATGTCGCGCTCGAGGGTGAACGTGATCGTGACCCGCGAGTTCCCCTGGTCCGACGATGCGCGCAGCTCGTCGATGCCGCTGATCGTGTTGACCGCCTCCTCGATGCGCTTCGTAATCGTGGTCTCGATTTCCTCGGCGCTCGCACCGGGGAGATTCGCCTGGACCGACACGACCGGCGCGTCGGTTTTCGGCATCAGGTCGAGACCGAGCGACTCGTACGACACGGCGCCCAGCACGATGAGCGCCGCCGTCATCATGATCGCGAAGACCGGCCGCCGCACGCTGACTTCGGCGAGCTTCATTCGCGCGCTCCTCTGCGGCCGCCGCCCTGTGCGCCTCTCGCTCCGAACGCGTTCCCTTCTTCGTCGACGCCATGGCCCGCGCGAATGGAGACGCCGGTCGCGAGCTGACTGAGATTCGTGGTCGCGACCGTTTCGTCACCCTTCAAGCCGCTCGTGATCTCGACCAGCTTGCCGTCGCGCGCACCGAGGGTCACCTGCTGCTGGCGCGCCTTGCCGGCCTCGATGACGTAGACGGTCGAGACGCCCGCGAGGGTCGAAATCGCATCCTCTGGCGCGGCGAGGACGTTCGCGTCGAGCTGCGTGCGGACCACGCCTCTCGCGAAGAACCCGGGCTTCAACACCCGGTCGACGTTTTCGACAATGGCTTCGACCGCAAACGTGCGGGTCGCCTGATCGACGGCAGGGCTCACATACGCGACCTTCCCGATGAACTTCCGATCGGGAAACGCCTCGACGATGAACTCGACGGTCTGACCGGGTCTGATGATGCCGGCGTGGCGCTCCTGAATCGCGGTTTTCAGCTTGAGCGGGTGCACCTGCACGATCGTGACGACCGGCGTGTTTTCGCGGATGAACTCGCCGGGCTGCACCAGCCGCTCGGCGACCGATCCCGAGACCGGCGCCCGGACGACAGCGTCGTTCACCTTCTTCTGCGCCAGCTCGAAGGACGCGCGGCGGTCCTGCAGCGAGGCCTTGAGGGATCGGATGGTGTCCACGGCGGCCTGATAGTTCGCTTCGGCCACCTTCAGCCGCGTTTCCGCCGTGTCGAAATCCACCTGCGACATCAGGCCGCGGCCGTGCAGCTGCTCGGCCCGCTTGAATGTGTTGCGGGCATCGTCACGGTTGGCGGTCGCCTGTTTCACCGACGCAATCTGATCGTCGGCGGGAGGCTGCCTGTCCTGCGATCGATCGATGCCGAGCTGCGCTTCAATCTGGCGCAGCGCGCTTTCCGCCCGTTCGAGCGCAAGCTGGAGCTCGCGCGGCTCGAGGCGGACCAGCGGATCGCCGGCCCGCACCTCGGATCCAAGCTGCACCGGCACGTCGACCACGATGCCGGCGACTTCGCTGCTCACCTTTGCCTGATCGGGCGAGAGCAGCGTGCCCGACAGATCGACCTGCCGCTGGATCGAAATCCGCTGGAGTCCCGTTGTCTCGGTGGCCACGGCTGCGCCGCGGCCGCGTGCGCCGCGTCCGGTGCCCGCGTTGCCAGGCAGTCCGGATATTCGTTCGCAGCCGGTCAGAGC
>QHWF01000176.1 GCA_003222455.1 Acidobacteriota bacterium | reverse complement strand
GGGAACTTCGACCGCAACACCGGCAGCGTCGTGGTGCCGAACGCGGAAGCGCTCGCGCTGGTCCCCGCCGCCGTGCGTGCCAGTCTGCCGCACACGCCGTTCGTGCTGGCGAAGGACGCCGGACTGCCGGAAGCCCTGCGACAGACGGACAAGAACAACGTGAATCCGCGCCTGGGCGTCGCGTGGCGCCCGTTCGCGGACAATCGAACGGTCATTCGTGGCGGCATCGGCACGTACACCGTGCCGCTGTATGGGTCGATCAACTACTCGCTGGTGGCGACGGTGACGAGCGACGTCCCGGTGTTCTTCAATCAACGGACGCCGGGCGGGTTTGCCATCACGTTCCCCAACGTCTTCCCGGCAGCGCTGCGATCGCTGCCCGGTCTGGGCAGCCAGGACTTTCGCCGCGCCAACCAGTTCGACCTGCGCGATCCGCGGACGACACAGTGGTCGCTGACGCTCGAGCGCGATCTCGGCGGGAACACCGGCGTGCGCGTCAGCTACATCGGGAACAAAACGACCGACATCATCGTCAGCCCCGACTTGAATCAGATTCGACCGAACACACAGGGGTACGCGGCGTTGGTCAATACGCGCCCGTTTCAGGACTGGAACGTGGTGGCGTCACGCGACAACGGTGCGCATTCGCGGTACGACGGGCTGCAGTCCGAGATCACACGTCGATTCTCGAAAGGGTTCACCCTCGACGCGTCGTACACCCTCGCACGGCAGCTCGCCGACGCGGCGGGCGCCGTCCCCGGCGACTTTCCTGCCGAGAACGGTCCGAGTCTGCTCAACAGCTTCCGCGGTCCCGACGACGACTACGGTCCGATGCCGTTCACGCGGCGCCATCGATTCGTCGGCACGTTCCTCTACCAGCTCCCGTTCGGCCGGGGCCGAACGTTCGGCGGCAGCATGGGACGCGGTCTCGATCTGCTCGCGGGCGGCTGGGATGTCGCTGGTGTCGCTCTCCTGCAGTCCGGCCCGTTCCTCACGCCGTCCTTCACGAGCGGCGATCCGAGCGGCACCGGCGCGAACGTCAGAGGCTTCACGTCGACGACGCGGCCGGATCAGACGGGAGACGGCAATCTCGCCGATCCCACGGTGGATCGCTTCTTCGACCGGAGCGCGTTCGTCATCCCGGCGAACAATATCGGCCGATTCGGCAACGCCGCCGTTGGTTCGCTGATCGGGCCGAAGACGAAGGTCTTCTCGATGACGGTTGGGAAGAGCGTTTCACTCGCGGGGACGTCCCGGCTTCGCTTCGAGGCTGCGTTCTCGAACCTGTTCAACACTGAAAATCTCGGGCTGCCAAACCGGAGCGTGCAGTCCGCCCAGTTTGGCCTGATCACGGCCACTCAGACAGTTGATCAGGCAGCGCCACGGACGGTCCAGTTCTCGCTGCGGTACTTGTTCTAGTCCTGGGAGGGTGTCCGACTAACAGCACGCCACCTTGGAACGCAAAGGTCGCGAAGGCCGCTAAGAAAATGCTGTCTTCTTTGCGTCCTTTGCGGCCTCTGCGTTCGATCGTTCACTGAAGATGGGAAGTGGGGTCGATACGATCCGCCATCTGTGCACGCGACACGCATCCCGATGACCGAAACCCGGACCGACCCCGACGTCCAGCGGCGCCAGGACGAACGCGAGCTGGGCGCGCTCGGATACGCGCAGGAGCTGTTTCGGACGATCGGTGGATTTTCGAACTTTGCCCTCTCGTTCTCGATCATCTCGATCCTCACCGGTGCGGTGACGCTCTACCAACACGGCCTCGTGATGGGCGGGCCGGCGGAGATGGCGTTCGGCTGGCCGCTCGTTGCGATCTTCACGATGACGGTGGCGTTGAGCATGGCGGAGCTCGCGTCCTCAGTGCCCACGTCAGGGGCGATGTACCACTGGGCGTGCCGCCTCGGCGGCAACTCGTGGGGCTGGTTCACGGCCTGGTTCAACATCGCCGGACAACTGGCGGCAATCGCGGGGATCGATTACGGCGCTGCACTGTTCGTGACGCCACTCCTGGGCCTGCCGACGACGACGGCCAGCCTTCTGGCGGTGTACGCGAGCATTCTCGTGTCGCATGCCGTCATCAATCATTTCGGCATCCGGCTCGTGACGTGGCTCAACGACTTCAGTGTGACGGTCCACGTTGTCGGCGTGCTGGTGATCGTCGGGGCGCTGATGCTGTTCGCGCCGAAGCAGCCGCTGTCGTTTTTCTTTCTTCCCGCGACATCCAACACTCAGGGCTGGCCCTACTGGTGGGCCTTCGTCGTCGGGCTGCTTCAAGCGCAGTGGACGTTCACCGGGTACGACGCATCGGCAAGCGTGTCGGAAGAAACCGTCGATCCGAGACGCCGCGTCCCATGGGGCATCGTCCTTGCCGTCGCCGTGTCGGCCGTCGTCGGCTACGTCCTGCTGATGGCGCTGACGCTTGCCATCCGAGACATCCCGGCGGTATTGACGGCTCGAGACGCGAGCGGCCACGAGATCCCGACAGTGATTGCCGTTCTCAGCCAGGCGCTCGGCGAGCGCGCCGGCGCGCTCGCCACGGCGCTTGCGGCCATGGCGATGTGGTTCTGCGGGCTCTCGGCGGTGACCTGGAGCTCGCGGACGATTTATGCGTTCGCGCGCGATGCCGGCATGCCGGGCTCGACGCTGTGGAAGCGCGTCAGCAGCCGCCACTCCACACCCGGACCGGCGATCTGGTTGTCCGTCGTTGTGGCGTTCGCGGCAACGATCAGCAGCGGCACGTACGCGGTGGTGACCTCCGTCAGCGTGATCGGCCTTTATTTTTCGTACATCATTCCGGTGTATCTCGCCTGGCGGTTGCGAGGCGGTCCGCAAGAGGCGGCGCGAGGCCCGTGGCACCTGGGACGATTCGGATCGGCCATCAACCTGATCGCGATGCTGTGGGTCGTTTTCATCGCCGTCATCCTGAGCATCCCCGACGGCATGCGCGCCGGCAAGACCATCGCCGGCCTGACGGTCCTGTTGGGCGTCTGGTACGTGATCGTCGAGCGACGTCGATTCCGCGGGCCGGCATGGAGCGCACAATCCGTTTGAGTCAAAAACGATCAACGCAGAACACGCGGAGCACGCAGAACACAAGCTCTCTCTGCGAGTTCAGCGAGTTCCGCGATGTACGTCGCCGGCGAATCCAAGAGAACGTCACGATCGAACGCAGAGGTCGCAAAGGACGCAAAGGAAGACAGGATTTCTTTGCGGCCTTCGCGCCTGCCAAGCCGAAGCTCGCTGAATCGCCGGCGAGCGAAGGTTGGGCCTTCGCGTTTGGCGTGTGCGTCAGTTAGTCGGACACGCTCCTGGGTTACAGGACAAGCTCAGTCGGTTCCGGAAACAGAAAGTCGGAAGCGGTAAATCGGTAAACTGGAGAGATGGTAAGAGGTCGTCTTGACTGACGCCCCAGCCACACCACGCGGACGGTTGACGCTCGATCAGCTACGCCATCTCGTCGAGGGCGGACACATCGAGACCGTCGTCGTCGGCTTCACCGATCATTACGGCCGGCTGCTCGGCAAGCGGCACGACGCGGAGATGTTCCTCGACGAGACCGCCGCTCACGGTACGCATGGCTGTAATTACCTGCTCACGACCGACATGGAAATGGAGCCGGTGGCCGGATACCGCTTTGCGAACTGGCAGCAGGGCTATGGAGATTTCCACGTCGTTCCGGACCTGAGCACCCTGGTCGTGGCGGCCTGGTTGGAGAAAACAGCGCTCGTTCTGTGCGACGTCAAAGACGAGAGCGGCAGCTATGTGAACGTCGCGCCGCGCTCGCTCCTGCGACGACAGACCGAAGCGACCGGCGAGCTCGGCTTCACATCATGCGCAGCGTCGGAGTTGGAGTACTACCTCTTTCAGCACAGCTATCGGCAGGCTGCCGATCTCGATTACCGCGGTCTGCAACCGGCGGGCTGGTACCTGGAGGACTATCACATTCTCCAGGGGACGCGGACAGAGCCCTTCACCGCAGCCGTCCGCCGACACCTGAAAGCGTCCGGCGTACCGGTCGAGACGTCGAAGGGAGAATGGGGTCTCGGACAGCACGAAGTGAACGTTCGATACGCCGAAGCGCTGCAGATGGCGGACCGGCACGTGATATACAAACAATGCTTCAAAGAGGTGGCCGAGCAGATGGGCCAGTCGGTCACTTTCATGGCGAAGTTCGCGGCCGATCGCGCCGGCTCGAGTTGCCACACGCATATCAGCCTCTGGCGCGACGGCCGGAACGCATTTATGGGGGAAGCGGATCTCGGTCCGGTGAAATGCTCCGAGTGGTTCCGGTGGTTTCTGGGAGGATGGATCGCGCACGTCCCGGACGTGACGGTGTTCTACGCACCGACGGTGAACTCCTACAAGCGCTTCGTCGACGCATCGTGGGCGCCGACGCGGCTCGCGTGGAGCTACGACAACCGCACGGCTGCGTTTCGCGTCGTGGGCCGCGGACCCAGTTTGCGAATTGAGTGCCGGATTCCGGGTGCCGACTGCAATCCGTATCTCGCGTTCGCGGCGGCCCTCGCGTCGGGCCTCGATGGAATCCGCAATCGCATCGAGCCGCCTGAATGCTTTACGGGCGACATGTATGCGGCGCGCCATCTGCCGCGTTTGCCGGCTACCCTGCGGGAAGCGACCGACCGGTTCGCCGCGAGCGAGTTCGCTGCCCTCGCATTCGGTCAGGACGTCGTGGAACATTACACGCACTTTTTCACGACCGAGCAGTCCGCGTTCCACCGGGCGGTGACAGACTGGGAGCGGCGGCGATACTTCGAACGCATTTGAAATGGTCGTTGATCGCTCATGATGACCAATGACCAACGACTAACAGGCAAGCGCCTCGACGGAAAGGTGGCGCTCATCACGGGCGCCGGCAGCGGGATCGGCCGGGAATCGGCGTTGTTGTTCGCCGCTGAAGGCGCACCCGTGATCGTGGTCGATATCGAGGACCACGCTGGCGACGACACGGTCTCGGCAATCACGAAGGCGGGCGGGCGCGCCGTCTACGTCCACGCCGACGTCGCCAGGGCCGCAGACACCGAGCGCATGATCGCGTCGGCCGAGCGGGAATTCGGCAAGCTGAACGTCCTGTTCAACAACGCCGGCATCATGCACGGCCGCGACGACGATGCGGTGTCGACCGACGAGGCGATCTGGGATCTGACGATGAACGTGAACGCGAAGAGTGTGTTTTTCGGGTGCAAGTACGGGATTCCGGCGCTCCGCCGTGCCGGTGGCGGTTCGATCATCAACACCGCCTCGTTCGTGGCGGTGCTCGGCGCGGCGACGCCGCAGATTGCCTATACGGCGAGCAAAGGCGCGGTGCTGGCGCTCTCCCGCGAGCTCGCCGTCGTGCACGCGCGCGAGAACATCCGCGTGAACGCGTTGTGTCCCGGTCCACTGCGGACCGAGCTGTTGATGAAGTTCCTCGACACCGAGGCGAAGAAGCAGCGCCGTTTGGTACACATCCCGATGGGACGATTTGGGACGGCTCCCGAAATCGCTCGCGCGGCGCTGTTCCTCGCCTCGGACGAGTCGTCGTTCGTGACCGGCACTGAATTCCTCGTCGACGGCGGCATTACGGCTGCGTATGTCACCCCTGAATGAGCAGAGAACTCCAGCAGACGATCAGTCCCGTTGACGGCTCCGTGTGCGCCGAGTTCGAGCTCGCGTCCGCAGGCGACATCGATGCGGCGCTCGACAGGGCTGTCCATGCGCAGCGAGCCTGGAAGGCCACGCCCATCGACGAACGAGGTGCGATCTGCCGGCGAGCTGTCGATCTGATGGTGGTGCGCGCCGACCAGCTCGCGACCGAGCTGACGTGGCAGATGGGGCGGCCGGTCGTTCACAGCCCGCTGGAGATTCGCCGCGGCTTCGCGGAGCGCGCGACGTACATGATCGGCATTGCGACCGGCGCGCTGGCCGATGTCGTGCTCGATCCGAAGGCCGGCTTTCGGCGCTTCATCCGCCGCGAGCCGCTGGGAGTCGTTCTCGTGCTGGCGCCCTGGAACTATCCCTACCTCGCTTCCGTGAATGCAGTGATCCCGGCGCTGGTGGCGGGGAACACCGTCATTCTCAAGGTGTCGCAGCAGACGCCGCGCGTTGCCGAACGCTATGCCGAGGCGTTCAAAGAGGCAGGGCTTCCCGAAGGGGTCTTTCAGCACCTGCAGGCGGGCCACGATGACGTCGCCAGGATGATTGGCGACAGCCGCGTCAACTTCGTCTCGTTCACCGGATCGGTCGAGGGCGGCTGCGCCGTACAGCGAGCGGCCGCGCAGCAATTCATCGCGACGAATCTGGAGCTTGGCGGGAAGGACCCGGCGTACGTCCGGCCGGATGCGCCGCTCGAGGCGACGATCGAGAATCTTGTCGACGGCGCCTTCTTCAACGCCGGCCAGTCGTGCTGTGCGGTCGAGCGGATCTACGTGCACCGGGACGTGTACGATCGGTTCGTCGACGGATTTGTCGCGCTCACGCGCCAGTACCGCCTTGGCAACCCCCTGGATCCGGAAACGACGCTGGGACCGATGGTTCGCTCGAGCGCGGCCGCGTTCGTCCGGGCGCAGATCACCGAAGCGATCGGCCAGGGCGCGCGCGGTCTGATCGACCCACGGGAATTTCCCGCCGATCGGGAGGGCACACCGTATCTGGCGCCCCAGGTGCTCGTCGACGTCGATCACCGCATGCGGGTGATGACGGAAGAAACGTTTGGTCCCGTGGTCGGAATCATGCCGGTAAACGATGATGAGGAGGCGACAACGTCGATGAACGACAGCCGCTACGCGCTCACCGCGTCGATCTGGACGACGGATGTCGACGCGGCCATCCGGATCGGCGACAGCGTCGAAACCGGCACGTGGTTCCTGAATCGGTGCGATTATCTCGATCCGGCGCTGGCCTGGACCGGCGTCAAAGATTCCGGCCGCGGGTGCTCGCTGTCACGTCTCGGCTACGACGCGCTGACACGCCCGAAGTCTTTTCATCTTCGGACCAGCCTGTAGTTACCTGACGCGCAGCGGTTGTGCAACACTACAGCCGCTCATGATGCTCTGGAGGACACCAATGATACGCAGACAGTTAGCAGCCCGCGGTGAAAATCCGCCTGCATTCGGCCGGCGATGCATCCCCGCTGACTTCGTTGCTCCTCCCTCACATATTCCCGATATGCTCGGTCGTCGCGCCTTGTCATCGGGGCGCCTCGCCGCCCTCGGTGCGACGCCGGACTTTCACCACGGGCTGCTCGCAGGGATTGCCGCGCTCCTGACGATGGGCGCGCTGGTCCTCGCGCAGCCCGGCGGAAGGCCGATGAGTCCGGACGGCGCAGCACAGGCGCAGGTGCTCGGCAAGTGGACCAAAGGCGAACGGCCGGCATTCACCCTCGGCCGCGAGACCTACCAAGGCGGCAAGTGGATAGAGATCACATACGGCCGCCCGCTGCAGCGCGGACGCGATCTATTTGGGTCTGGAGAGAATTACGGCAAGGCCGCCCTTGATGTCGGCGCACCGGGCTTCCCGGCGCCGCCAGTCTGGCGGGCCGGCGCGAACGTGACCACTCGACTCAAGACCGAGGTGCCGCTGACGTTCGGCGAAAAGACCGTGCCGGCAGGCGAATACAGTCTGTTCATCGATTTGAAACCGTCACAGTGGATGCTGATCGTTTCGAGCTGGCCGGCGCAGCCCAAGTTCGATCCGCAGGACAAGACGGCGCTGTGGGGTG
>QHWF01000954.1 GCA_003222455.1 Acidobacteriota bacterium | reverse complement strand
TCAGGGCGTGCCGCAGGACGCGGCGATCTGGGGGTCGGGCTTTCTGCCATCGCACCATCAGGGCGTGATGTTCCGATCCGGCGACGAGCCGGTGCTGTATCTGAGCAACCCGGAAGGGACGGAGGCCCGCGACCGGCGCGAGTTGCTCGATGCCCTCGGGAAGCTCGCCGGCGTTCAGCAGACCCTGTCGAACGACCCGGACATTCTGTCGCGCGTCAGCCAGTACGAGATGGCGTATCGGATGCAGGCGTCGGTCCCCGAGGTGGCTGACATCTCGAACGAGCCGCAGCACGTGCTCGACATGTACGGCCCCGACGTGCAGACGCCGGGAACGTTTGCCCGCAACTGCCTGGTGGCCCGTCGGCTGGCGGAACGCGGCGTCAAGTTCATCACGCTGTTCGGCATGGGCTGGGATCATCACTCGAACATCATGACGAATCTGCCGCTGCGCTGCAAGGACGTCGATCAGGGCGCCGCGGCGCTCGTGGCGGATCTGAAGCAGCGCGGGATGCTCGACGACACGCTGGCAGCGAATTCGGACGGACGTCGTTTGCGCAGGGCGGGTTGAAAGGCAACTTCGGCCGCGATCATCACGGCGGCTGCTTCACGTGGTGGTTGGCTGGCGCCGGCGTCAAGGCCGGCTACAGCCACGGCGAGACCGACGATTTCAGCTACACGATTGTCAAGGACGGCGTCCATATTCACGACCTGAACGCGACGCTCCTGTACATGCTCGGCATCGATCACGAGCGCTTGACGTTCAAGTATCAAGGGCGCGATTTCCGTCTCACCGATGTTCACGGCACGGTCGTGAAGTCAATCCTGGCGTGAACTTGGACTGTTGTGTTGTGTTTCGAACGTCGTCAAACAAGTGGGAGTGATCCGATGAGCACCAGACGCATATCCGCGGTCAACTGGCGACTCGGGCTGTGGGTTCTTCTCGCCGTGTCGCTGGCGAGCGTACCCAGGTTGATCGGCCAGGAGAAAGGCAGCGGACAGAAGGGCGGCGGAGACGAGACCGGTCAATACGAAGTCGTGCTCGGATGGCCCGAACACCCGCGCGAAGGCTGGGTGTCTGGTCCGGTCACCGGGATTTTCGCGGAGTCTCCCGACCGTGTGTTCTTCATCCAGCGCGGCGAATTGAAGTTGCCCGAAAACGATGGGAGGGGCAGAAACGCGATCCCCAACCCCAACCCGACGTTCTCGACACCAGCGCGGTCCGCCACGGCCGCCGTGGGAGAGGTTCGGCGCGAGCACTACATCAACGTCGCTAACCGCGACGGCAAGATCGTCGAGAGCTGGACGCAGTGGGACAAGTTGTGGGACGGATCGCGCGGGCCGCATCACATCAAGATCAATCCGTACGATCCGGAAAAGCACGTGTGGATCATCGACGACGATCTGCAGCAGATCCTGGAATTCACCAACGACGGCAAGCAGCTCGTCAAAACCATTGGCGAGCGATTGGTCAAGGGCACGGACGGGAACCACTTTGGCCGGCCGACCGACATCGCGTGGCTGCCGGACGGCACGTTCTTTATCACGGACGGCTACATCAATACCCGCGTGCTCAAGTACGACAA
>QHWF01000175.1 GCA_003222455.1 Acidobacteriota bacterium | reverse complement strand
AGTCTTGCGATGATCCGAAGATCCTTGATTTCAACGATCACAATCGGCGCGCTGTGTTTCTCGGCGCTGCTGTATGCCGCATCGCCGGCGACGTCGGTCGTCGATGCGGCTATGCAGGGCAACCACGAGGCCGTCAAGGCGCTGTTGAAGGACGGCGCCGACGTGAACACGGCGCAGGGCGACGGCATGACGGCGCTGCATTGGGCCGTCCAGAAGGGCGACTTCGACCTGACGAAGACGCTCCTCTATGCCGGCGCCAACGTCAAGGCCACCACGCGAATCGGCGGCTACAGTCCGCTGCTCATCGCGAGCCGGATGGGCAATGCGCCGATGATCGAGACGCTGCTGGCCGGCGGCGCCGATCCGAATGCGGCCACCGCGAACGGCGCCACGGCGGTGATGCTGGCGGCGCAGGCCGGGAACGCGGCGGCGGTTGGTGCGCTGCTGGAGCGCGGCGCCAACGTCAACGCCAGGGAGAACGTGAAGGGTGAGACGGCTCTGATGATTGCCGCCGCATATGGACGTGCCGACGTGATCCGGGCGCTGACCGCGAAAGGCGCCGATGTCAACATCACGACGAAGGTCATGGACCTCGCCGCCTTCAACAAGGAAGAGCAGGAGCGGTTCGCGCAGTTCCAGCAGCAGCAGGCGGCGCAGGGCGCGGGGCGCGGACGTGGCGGCGCGGCCGAACCGGTGCAGGGCCAGGGGCGACGGGGCTACAATCCCAACGCCAAGCCGGGGATCGAGCGACAATACAACTTTACCGAACTGGTTGCCTACTGGGGCGGCATGACCGCGCTGCACCTGGCGGCGCGTCAGGGCGAAACCGAGGCCGTCAAGGCGCTGCTCGAGGCCGGCGCTCCGATCGACCAGAAGGCGATTGGCGACAGCAGCACACCGTTGATCGTCGCGACGATCAACGGTCACTTCGATCTGGCGAAATTCCTTGTCGACCAGGGCGCCAACCCCGATGCCGCGCAGCACAACGGCGTGACGCCGCTCTACGCGGCGCTCAACTGCCAGTGGGCGGCCAAGGCGCTGTATCCGCAGCCACGGGCCTTCGAGCAGCAGCGGGTGACGTACCTCGATCTGATGGCGGCACTCCTCGACAAAGGTGCCAATCCGAACGTGCGGCTGACGAAGAAAGTGTGGTACTCACAGTACGACTTCGATCAGTCAGGGGTCGACGAAATCGGTTCCACGCCGTTCTGGCGCGCCGCGTACAGCGCCGACGTGGAGGCGATGAAGCTGCTGGTGGCGCACGGCGCCGATCCCAACATCCCGACGTCGAAGGGCGCCGGCCGGCCACGGACGGGAGACATCGGCGAGCGCCAGGTGCAGGACATCTCCGGCCTGCCGCCCATTCCCGTTGGCGGGCCGGGGGTTCCACCGTTGCTCGCGGCGGCTGGTCAAGGGTACGGGGAAGGGTTTGCGGCCAACCATCACCGGTTCGCCCCCGGCGGGATGCTCGCCGCGGTCAAGTACCTGGTCGAAGAACTGCACGCCGACGTGAATGCCAGAGAGCACGAGGGCAACACGGCGCTGCACAATGCCGCCGCCCGCGGCGACAACGAGATGATTGAGTATCTCGTCGCGAAGGGCGCCGATCCGAAAATCGTCAATCGCGCCGGCCAGACAACCGTCGATATGGCGAATGGACCCGTCCAGCGGATTTCACCGTTTCCCGACACCATCAAGCTCCTCGAGGGCATGGGCGTCAAGAACAACCACAAGTGCGTGTCGTGCTGATCGGGGGGAAAACGGAGGGGACGGAGGAAAGGAATCGGAGGGGACGGAGGAAACGGTAAAACACAGAGGAACGAAGAAACGGAGCCAGAACTGAGAAAGCCCATTCTCCGTTCCTCCGTTTCTCTGTGTGATACCGTTACCTCCGTATCCTCCGTTACCTGTCAGTCTCGGTTACCTCCGTTACGTCCGTTGCCTCCGTAAGTCTCCAAGTTCGTAAACGATTACGTGTCTCGCCGGCTGGATCAGCTGCTCAGCCGAGAGGACACCGCTCCGCGCGGTTGTCACCTGGTGGCGCCGGAGCGCGAAGCGCCGCTCTGAATCGTCGCGATACGACGCCAATTTCGCATCGCACCGCTCCGGCATGTCTGTTGCGATCCCGCAGCCGCATGCGGATACCGAAATACACGCGCCGAGAGTTCTGCGTTCACTCGTTCCAGACGGTGTCGCTTGCCGCGATGGCGACCGCGATCACGGGATGCGGCGGCAGTTCCAGCAGCCCCACGGGGCCGACCGGCCTCCCGTCCCTGTCGACGATCAACGCGACGATCGTGAACAGCGCAATCACGCTCACCATCGACACGAGCTCGCCGCTGTCGGCGGTCGGCAGCGCCGCGCTGGTGAACGCGTCGGGGCGATCGTTTCTGGTCTCGCATACCGGACAGAATACGTTCACGGCGCTGACGGCCATTTGCACCCACGAACAGTGCACGGTCAGCACCTTTGCGAACCAGACATTTGAGTGCCCGTGCCACGGGTCTCAATACAGCACGTCCGGGACCGTCCTGAAAGGCCCGGCGACCCGATCGCTCACGTCGTTCACGACGAACTTCACGAACAACGTGCTCGCGATCACAACCGGGTGACGCGATCCACGACGGACGCCGACGTACGAAGCCCTGCCACGCCTGCCGCCGCGGTCCTGAATCGTGGCCGGTCCGGCTAACAGCGTCTCCCGTCGCCCGCCAATCGAGCCTGGGAGCGTGTCCCGACCCATCGACCCCGCCACACGGTACGACGTTCAACGCAGAAACCGCAGAACTCGCAGAACAAGACCGGTTTTCTCTGCGGGTTCAGCGAGTTCAGCGTTGATCGTCGTGGGTGGGAGCCTGGCTGTTAACGAATGGCTCGCCCCAGGCGTTGTATCTGTACATTTCAACGGGGAGAGCAACTCATGGAGCGGATGGGCTCTGAAATCATCATCGTGCCGTTCATTTTCAGCACGATAGGCTTTGTCGTGTGGGTGGCGTTCAATGCCTGGCAACGTCGGCAGCAGGTCAAGCTGCTCACCGACTTCAACAGTCGTCTGCTCGAGCGCATCGGATCGGTGAAGGACTTCAGTGAGTTTCTTCAAACCGATGGCGGCGCGAAGTTCATCGACCGCGTCACGGCCGGTGGGACGCCGCCGGACGTGCGGATGACGATCCTGCGCGCCGTGCAGACCGGCCTCGTGCTGTTATCGCTCGGGGCCGGGCTGCTGCTGCTCGCGTGGATGCTGAGAGCGCGGTACCCGTTCGGTGACTTCGAGGTGTTCACGATTACGGGCACCATTGCCTCGTCGCTTGGCGTCGGGTTTCTCCTCTCCGGCGGCGCGTCGTACCGTCTCGCCAGCGGCATGCAGCGCCGGCACGATGGATGAACCAGCGTTCCAGTCGTTCTATTCGGAAACCGGCAGGGCTCTTCGAGCCTACGTGGCTCGAGTATCAGGCGATCGCAATCAGGTCGACGATGTCGTGCAAGAGAGCTATCTGAGGTTATTGCGCATGCCGGCGGCTCCCGACGATCCGCAGCAGCTCCGGCGGCTGCTGTTTCGAATCGCGAGCAACCTCATGACCGACGAGTGGCGGCGCCGGCGCCGCGCCCGGACCGCCACCGATGCGAACGCGCTCGAACCGAAGGGATCGTCTCCGGATTTGGCGCTGCGGCTCGACATGATCCGTGTGTTTCAGCAGCTCGCGCCACAGCAGCGCCAGATGATGTGGCTGGCGTACGTAGAAGGCGCCGATCACCGGGAGATCGCCGCGACACTTGGCCTGCGTGAAGGAAGCGTGCGCGTGCTGCTCCATCGAGCGCGCCGCAGGCTGGCCTCGCTGCTCCAGGCGGTCGGTCGTCCGAGACGCACTGATGGCTGACGAATTATTCGAACGGGAAGAGGACGTGCGCGCGTGGATGCGGGAACTTGCCGACATTCCCGTCGACGGGATCCCGCTGCCGGATGCGCGACACCTCTGGTGGAAAGCCGAGTTGCTCAGGCGGTGGGATGCGCAGCGACAGGCCGTCGCGCCCATCGAGCGGGCCGAACCCGTCCAAGTGGGTATCGGCCTGGCCGGAACAGTGGTGCTCCTCGCGTGGCTGTGGCTGTACACACCAATCCCCAGCAATACGCTGATCTTTGCCACCGTTCTCAGCCTCACGATGCTGATCGCGGTTGCGGCGCTGACGCTGAGATAGTCGTAGGAGGGGCTTCAGGCTTCGACTTTTAGGCTCTCGGGCTTTCTCTAGGCCCGCAAAGCCTAAAACTAAAACCTTGAGCCAAGTGCCCGGTGCCCCGCAGATTCGTCTAAGATCACGGAGCCCCGATGACTGAACCTGAACGCGCCTTCTGGGGATGGGTCTGGCTCGAACGGCTGTGGCAGGACGTCCAGTACGGCTGCCGCATGCTCACAGCCAGCCCCGGGTTTGCCAGCATTGCGGTCTTGTCGCTGGCGATCGGTATCGGCGCCAACTGCGCCATCTTCAGCTTTGCCGATGCGCTGCTGTTGCGGCCCCTGCCGGTCGCGCGGCCAGACGAGGTCTTCACGGTCGGGTCGATGGCGACGGTCGAAGCCTTCGGATCCAGCTCGCTGGTGTCCTCGTACCGCGATTACGTCGACATCCGCGATCGGAGTCAAAGCTTCGACGGCCTGGCAGCCTTCACGTATCTGACGGCAGGATTCGCCAGCGATCCCAAAGTTGTGCCCAGACTGAAGATGGGCATGCTGGTGAGCGGCAACCTGTTCACCGTGATGGGGGTCGAGCCGACGATCGGGCGCGCCTTCAGGCGCGAAGAAGATCAAGTGCCTGGACGGGATGCGGTTGTCGTGCTCGGCCGGACCATGTGGGAGCAGGACTTCGGTTCAGACCCGGCGGTGCTCGGGCGCACCGTGCGGATCAACGGCAGCGCATTTACCGTGATCGGCGTGGCCCCGCCGGCATTCACCGGCCTGGACCAATACGTCCGCACGGATTTCTTCGTGCCGCTGATGATGTCGCCGCGTCTCATCAGCGATCCGAAGGCCGCTTCGCTCGAGGCGCGCGACGCCAGGAATCTGAATCTCAAAGGACGCCTCAAGGCCGGCGTCTCTCAGTCGGACGCGCAGACCGAGTTGACGACCATCGCCGCGGATCTGGAGCGCGCCTATCCGGACACGAACAAGAATCGCCGCCTGACCGTGCGCACCGAACTGCAGGCCAGGATGGCGGAGGATCCACCGGACGCGACGCTGATCGCGATGCTGTCGACGCTCGCGCTCGCTGTTTTGTTCGTCGCATGCGCCAACGTCGCCGGACTGTTGACCAGCCGGGCCCCCGTGCGAGCGCGCGAGATGGCGCTGCGCCTCGCCATCGGCGCCGGACGCGGCCGGCTCGTCCGGCAGCTGGTTACGGAAAGCCTGCTGATCGCCCTGGCGGGCGGCGTGCTGGGTCTCGGCGTCGGCTACGCCGGCATGACGCTGTTCCGGCAGATCGAACTGCCGACGGATCTGCCCATCCTGATCTCTTTCCAGATGGATCGGCGCGCGCTGCTGTTCAGCCTCGTCGTCGCGATCGCGAGCGCCGTGCTCTTCGGCCTCGTACCGGCGATCCAGGCGACGCGTGCCGATTTGACGGCTGTCATGAAAGCCAGCGACAGCGTCGCGCCCGGCCGCCGGCGCCGTTGGGGCCGGGCGTTGCTCGTGGCCGGACAGGTCGCGGT
Organism: Acidobacteriota bacterium; assembly: GCA_003222455.1. Classification (GTDB taxonomy): domain Bacteria; phylum Acidobacteriota; class Vicinamibacteria; order Vicinamibacterales; family CAVVIG01; genus QHWF01. Next base: position 4,634 of record QHWF01000175.1, on the reverse strand, counting down.
GTCGGTCGTGCTGCTGGTGGTGGCGATGTTCATGTATCGAGGCTTCCGGCAGCAGATTGCGAACGGGCCGGGGTATCGCACCGACCACCTGCTCATGATGAGTTTCGATACGAGTCTCCTGCGCTACACGGAAGCGCAGTCGCAGCAGTTCTTCGAGACTGTCGCCGAACGCGCCCGCGCGGTGCCAGGCGTCAAGGGCGTCACGATGACGACGTCCGTGCCGATGTCGAACGACTCGGTCGGCGCCGAAACGATTGTGCCGGAGGGGTTTCAATTCCCGGTCGGGAAGAACAATGCCAGGTTGCTGGCCTCGAGAGTGGACGAACACTATTTCGACACCATGGGGCTCTCGATTCTCCGCGGGCGCAACTTCCGCGCCGACGATTCCTTCGACGCGCCGCGAGTTGCCATCGTGAATCAGCAGCTGGCACAGCATTACTGGCCGAATCAGGATCCGATCGGGAAGCGCTTTCGACTGGTCGACAGCAACAACACATGGGTGCTGGTCGTGGGATTGGCGAAAACCAGCAAGTACATTTTCATCGCCGAGCCACCCACGGAGTTCGTGTACTTTCCGCACCGGCAGAAGAAGCTGCAACGGATGATCATGATCGCCCAGTCTCTCGGCGATCCATCGAGTCTCGTCACGCCGTTGCGGGAGGTCGTCCACGGGCTCGATGCGAACCTGCCGATCTACAACGTGCGCACGATGGAAGCGTTCTACCGGATGCGTGCCGTCAGCATCTTCAACGTGCTCGTCACCATTGTCGGCGCCATGGGCTTGATGGGACTGGGCCTCTCCATCGTGGGCCTCTACGGCCTTGTGGCGTATGCGGCCACCAGACGCACCCGGGAAATCGGCATCCGGATGGCGATTGGCGCCGGCCAGGCCAGTGTGTTGCGGATGGTGCTCCGTCAGGGCGTCGTCCTGGCGCTCGTGGGCCTCGTGGTGGGTCTGGTGGCCAGCGTAGGAGCAGGGGCCCTGCTGCGAGCCGCGTTCCCGAGCGGCGACAACCAGCCGGATCTCGTTGCGCCTCTGCTGGTCGTGCCGATTGTGCTGGCGGTCACCTTCTTCGCCACGTACGTTCCGGCCCGCCAGGCATCGCGGATCAATCCCATGAACGCGCTGCGCCACGACTAGGAGGAAGAAATGACCCGTCACGTCGGACGTGTGTTGCTGGTGGTGACTCTGCTCGCGATGGCCGCGCCGGCCGCCGCGCAGAGCGCCATCGCCGGAGTTGTCCGGGATCCGTCAGGCGCCGTGCTGCCGGGCGTCACCGTGGAGGCCGCCAGCCCGGCGCTGATCGAGGGGACACGCACCGCCGTGACCGACAGCGCCGGCAGCTACCGGATTGTCGATCTCAGGCCCGGCGAGTACTCCGTGACGTTCGGCTTGACCGGCTTCCGCACCGTCAAGCGCGAGGGCATCACGCTGCCGACGTCGTTCACCGCCACGGTCAACGCCGAGCTCACGATCGGCCAGCTCGAGGAATCGGTGACCGTCACCGGCGCGTCTCCGCTCGTCGACGTTCACAGCTCCGTGTCGCAGTCGGTGATGACGCGCGAGAAGCTCGATACGATTCCCACCGGCAAGGATCCGTTCGCCGTGGGACAGCTGATTGCGGGCGTGACCACGCAGACGCCGGATGTCGGCGGCACCCAGATCATGCAGCAGCCGACGCTGCAGGTTCACGGGTCGTCGAACAACGACAACGTGTTCATGGTCGACAGCGTCCAGATTCAGCACATCGGCTTCGGCGGCAATCAGACCGGCTTCTACTTCAACGACGGCCTGATGGAGGAAATCAGCTACCAGACCAGCTCGCTGCCCGCTGAGGCGCCCGTGGGCGGCGTACAGATCAACATGATTCCGCACGACGGCGGCAACACGTTTCACGGCACCGCCTTCTCGACGGGCGCGAACGAGCACATGCAGTCCGACAACCTCTCGCAGGATCTCGTCGATCTCGGGTTCAAGAAGCAGAACCGCGTACAGAGCGTCTACGACGTGAACGGCACGCTCGGCGGTCCGATTCGGCGCGATCGCCTGTGGTTCTTCACGACCTTCCGGCGGTGGAGCGCGAACAACTTTCTCGGAAACACGTTCACGTCAACCGGCGATCAGGCGGTGGACGATCAGCATCTCACCGATGCGACCATCCGGCTGACGTACCAGGCGAGCCGGAGCAACAAGATCTCGCTGCACTACGATCGCAGCATCAAATGGCGCGGCCACCGCCCGAACAACTGGCTGACGGCCAGCATCAACGATCCGATCTCCGACGTGGTGCAGACGACGCAGCTGAATTACATCGGGGAGGTGAAATGGAGCTCGCCGATCAGCAACCGCGTGCTGGCCGAAGCCTCGATGTTCACGCTGCCGGTCAACTACACGCTCGGATTCGAGCCCGATGCCGCGCCCGACGCCATCGCAACCTTCGACCAGATCCGTTCGACGATCAGCGGCGTCTCGCCCCGTATGGACACCAACAACGCGCGGATGTTCACCTACGCGGGCAACGTCTCGTACGTGACCGGTTCGCACAGTTTCAAGGCCGGCGCCCAGGTCCGCACCGGCGCGTCGCAGGAGTTGTTCACGATCCGCGGCGACATTCTGCAGATCGTGAACAACGGCGCGCCGAATTCCGTGCGGCTGGTCAACACGCCGAGCGGTCACAAGGAACAGGGCATCAACAGCGGCATTTACGCCCAGGATTCCTGGAGGCTGGGCCGATGGACGTTCAACCCGGGCGTCCGGTACGAGCGGTTCGTCATGTCGATTCCGGCGCAGAGCGCGCCGGCGGGCACCTGGATCGGCGTGCGCGATTTTCCGGCCCACAACGACATCGTGAACTGGAATACCGTCTCGCCGCGGCTCGGGTTCTCGTGGGACGTGTTTGGCGACGGGGGCACGGCCGTGAAAGGGGGCGTCAGCCGCTACGATCGGCTCGAAGGCATCACGATCATCCAGCCGCTCAATCAGCGCAATATCTCGTTCCAGACCTGCCCCTGGGCCGACGGGAACAACGATCTGAAGGCGCAAACCAGCGAAATCGACATGCCGCGATGCACCGGATCGCTGCTGCCGACGCTCGGGAACGTCGATCCCGGGTTGAAGCGTCCGCATCAGTGGGAGTACACGGTGATGATGCAGCGGCAGGTCGGCGGCAACACGTCGGTCAGTGTCGGGTATTACGGCCGGCGATTCAGCGACCTGTACACGACCGTCAATGCCGCTGTACCGACGACGGCCTACATACCGGTGACCATCACGAATCCGCTGACGAACGCGCCCCTGACCGTCTACAACCAGGATCCCGCGACGCGCGGTTCGGTGCGCAACGTGCTGGCGACCATTCCGGATCTCCGGCAGACCTACAACGGCGTCGAGTTTCAGGTGAACACGCGCCTGCAGAACGCGACCGTGTTCGGCGGATTGACTATCGGTCGCGATTATGGCGATCAGGACAGCGGCGATCTGAACAACCCGAACGTCCGCACCTTCAACGTCGGCGCCATCGGGTTCGACTCGACGTACCAGATCCGGGGCGGGTTCAGCTATCGCCTGCCGTCCGATTTCCAGCTGTCGGGCTCCGTTCGTGAAGCCACCGGTCTGCCGCAGACGCGCGTGTACCCGGTCACGACCTCGATCGTTCCCGGATTGACGCAGGTGACCCAGAACGTGCAGGTGGCCGAGCGCGGCGAGTTCCGGTATCCGTGGCAGAACCTCGTCGACCTGCGCTTCACGAAGATCTTCAGGAGCAACGGCCTGCGATTCGAGCCGACCGTCGATCTCTACAACATCTTCAACAACAACGCCGTGACGAACGCGGTGACCACCATCGGATCATCGCTGGGCCGGCCCTCGGCCATTGTGATGGGACGGTTGCTGCGGGTCGGTGGGCACTTCACGTTCTGATGAACCACTGAGGACGCGGAGGACAGGAGGATCAATCCTGCAGGTCCTTACGTTCCCACGTCCGGGAGAGACGCAGAAGAGAGTGAGAACACTCTTCCTTCAGGATTGAACCTCCGCGTCCTCCGCGTCCTCCGTGGTGACGTTCATTTCTTGATCGCAGGATGTACGTAGCCGGCTTCGAGCACGTGATCCGATGGCCTGAAGCTCAGGTAGTCCACGTGATCGGTGATGTCGGTCCAGCCATGCGGAACGCCGGCCGGGATGATGACGATGTCGCCGGTCTTGACCACCTTCTTCACGAGGTCTCCCGCCATGATGCCGCTGCAGGACGGCCCGTTCAGGACCTTGGTGACCTCTGCCTCCGGCGCTGATTTGCGGCCGTTCACGATGCGTCCGCCGGTGATGAGCGTCCCGCCGCCAGATACGATCAGGTAACCCTCGGTCTGCGAGTCGTGCGCGATGCCGCCGGGGACGCCGCCTGCCGGAGGCGTGCTCGCCTGTTCGCCGCACGGTGCCGCGGCCGCTGTATCCGCACCCCGGCCTGCACCGCCGCCGCCCGGCGCCCCGCTTCGCGCTCCCGTCGCGGCGGCGCCGCCGCCGGCGGCTCCGGTGCCGCGCGCGCCTCCGCCGGTCGCTCCGCGGTGGATGATCCCGACGGCAAAGTGCTCGTTGCCGATGTCGACGACCCGAATCGTGCGATCGATCCCCGGCGTCG
>QHWF01000174.1 GCA_003222455.1 Acidobacteriota bacterium | reverse complement strand
CGCCGAGCCGAGCGCGGTAAGAGCCGACATCCAGGCCGGCTTGCGCAGGACGCCCAGCATGAGGAACAACGCCACAATCGGGATGGCGGCGACGAGGGCCGACACGCCCAGACTCGCGCCTACCGGTTCATAGTTGTGTTGCCACATAGACGCGAGCTCCCGAAGGAATAACGCAGAGCTGAGCGGCGGATTATATACGATGCTCGGCAGGAGGCGCGGAGGGACCTGACCGGTCGGTGAAAAAGGCGCCCGTTTGACGCCGGACCCTACGTGCGAGTGATTCTTTCACGCGCCCATCGGGCTGCGCATACCGCGCAGCCAGGCAGCAGAGGTGAATTGTCTTGCCGCGCCTTGCGGCGCGCGCTGCTTCAGCAGAAGAATTCGTCGGCCGACACGCGGAGGTCGGGAAACACGGTCGATGGCACCGGCGTTGTGCCTTCCGCAATCCGTTCCGCCATCGGGTTGTGCGTGAAATCGAACACCGAGATCTGCAAGCGGGCTGCATCGATGTGCCAGCACTCTCGCACGCCGTACTGACAATACCACACGAGTTTCGGACCGCGATCGTGCGCAGTCGTGCTGAACGACAACACTTCGACAACCAGATCCGGCGCCCCCCAGATCTGCTTGTTGATGATCGACAGGCGATTGGTTGCGACGAAGAGCACATCCGGCTGGACAACGAGATTTGCGTCGCGATCGAGCACGACGTCGAGGGGCGCGACGCCTACACGCCCGAGCGTGCGTGGCTCGACATGGTCGCACAGGATTCGTGCCGCCCGCAGCACGATCGCCTGGTGCGAAAAGTACGGCGCGGGCGGTTCACGCACGATGCCGTACGCGAGCTCCCGTCGTCGATTCGTTTCCGGCGTGCTCAAATACTCGTCGGTCGTCATGATTGTCCTGCACGGCCGCCACGGCTTCCCACAGTCGACGACGTTCCTTCATGCCGATCTCGTGTGGGTTGCGCTGCCTGACGCTGATGTTGACCAAACTCCGATTCGCTCTGACGACGATGCCATCGTCTTCATGAGGAGTCAAGAAGCTGACGCCGTTTGAGCGGGATAAAGCGTGCAGACGCTCCACGGCCATCCTGGCGAACATCGCGAACGAGTGCCAGAGGCCGCAAAGGCTCCAACGAAGCAGGATGCCGTTCTAGGCGACGAGAGGAGCGATGGCGCGTCCTGACAGCCCCGGAACAGGAACGCCCATCCAGCGAGCCATCGTCGCGCACACATCCGGGAGGCTCGCTGCGGGAAGAACTGGAGCCGATCCGCGACACCGCTCCGGATCTTGCTGTGGAGCGCCTGCGACAGTTTGTCGCGATACTCGCGCAGCCGGTCGTAACTCAAGCCTGTGACTGATCCGACGGACCTGTCTGGTGCGGTGCTGTCGCTGCACAGATCATGCGAGCGGCAATGAGGCTTGTAAATCGTTGTTGGTCACGTTAGGCTCCGTGCCGCGAAACGGGGAGCTTGTCTTTTTTGTAAGACCGAGACGTGCGCCTGTGCACGCACGCTCGCATGGAGGAGGCGGGATGCGCGTCGAGGCTTCTCTCGGCAGAGGCGGTCTGCTGGCGTTCGCGATGACGGTGCTCGTATCGGTACCGGCGAGTGCCCAGGTCGACACGGGAACGATTCTCGGCACGGTGAAGGACCAAACGGGAGCCGTGCTTCCGGGGGCCACGGTCACGATCACCCATGAGGGTCAGGCGCTGACCCTGTCCACGGTGACCCGCCAGGACGGCACCTACATCTTCACACCGATCCGCACGGGGGCGTATGCGGTGGAAGTCGAATTCGAAGGGTTCAAGAAAGGCGTGCGACGCGGCATCACCGTCGCCATCCAGCAACAAGCGGTGGTCGATTTCTCGCTCGAGCCGGGCGGCTTGAGCGAGGAAGTGGTGGTGACGGCGGACTCCCCGCTGCTGCAGACCGGCTCGGGCGCGGTCGGCGGCACCCTGAAGGCGCAGACCATCGAAGAGTTGCCGATCAACGGCCGGGACTACACGATCCTCGCGCGCCTGACGGCGGGCGTGGTGCCGCCGCAGCCCGGCGCCCGCGCGCCGTTGATGTTTTCGGCCAACGGGGTCCGGCCGGCGCAGAACAACTACCTGCTCGACGGCATCGACAACAACACGAGCAACGTCGATTTCCTCAGCGGCGTGGCCTACATCGTCAAGCCGCCGGTGGATGCGGTGGACGAGATCAAGATCCTGACGAGCTCGTTCAGCGCCGAGTATGGCCGGGCGGGCGGGGCGGTGCTCAATACGACGCTGCGGTCGGGGACGAATCAGCTGCGCGGGACGGCGTGGGAGTTCCACCGCAATGATGCGCTGAACGCGAACGACTTTTTCGCCAACCGGGCCAACATCAAGAAAGGCGAGTATCTGTCGAACCAGTACGGGTTCACGTCGGGCGGGCCGATGGTTGGCGCGAAGACGTTCTGGTTCGCCGACTACGAAGGCAGCCTGATCAAGCAGGCGCGCACGTGGGTGACGACGGTGCCGACGGCGAGCGAGCGGGGGAGCGGGTTCACCGACTTTTCGGATCTCATCGCCCTGCAAAGTGGGACGGTCGGGGCCGACGTGCTCGGGCGGACGTTTCCACGCGGGACGGTCTTCGACCCGGCGACCACGCGTCAGCTCCAGGCGGGCCAGGTCGATCCGCTGACCGGCATGGTCGCGACGCGGGCGGGCTACGTGCGCGATGCCTTTGCCGGCAACCGGATCCCCGCCGGCCGGCTCGAGGCCAACGCGCTGCGACTGATGAAGCTCTATCCGGAGCCGAATCAGGGCGGATTGAACAACAACTACGTGGTGAACCGGACGAACAACGACGACACGCACGCGTTCGACATCCGCGTGGACCATAATTTCAGCGGCACCGATCGCTTCTTCGCCCGCTACAGCTTTTCCGACAACCACAAGATCCGGCCGTCGCCGTTCGACGGCGATGCGGATGGCGGCGGGTTCAACGAGGGCGACGAGAAGGTGCGGGTGAACGGGTTCGCGGCGAGCCACACGCACATGTTCTCGACCAATCTGATCAACGAGGCGCGGTTCGGCCTGAGTCGGGAACACACGAACCGGCTGCAGCCGAATGGCGACGACACCAGCGACCTGCCGGGCCGGTACGGGATTCTGGGCATTCCGCAGCTGGCGGGGAACGGCGGCCTGCCGGCGCTGCGTCCGTCGAACCTGACGCAGCTCGGTCACGATGGCTGGGTGGTGAGCGAGCGGTTCAGCAACACCGCGCAGTTCAGCGACAACCTGACGAAGCTGTTCAAGTCGCACACGTTCAAGGGCGGCTACATGTACCAGCACATCTTCTTCGGCTGGACGGCGCCGCCGTATGCGCGAGGCGAGTACTACTGGGACGGCCGCTATACCTCATTGGTGAACCAGACCGACACCAGCACCGCCCGGGCCCATTTCCTGCTCTCACAGGTCCCCTCATTGGTACCGGGGGGCGTCGATTCCCTGGGCGGCATGAACGACATCCGGGTTTCGCCCTTCGGGAACGTGGACTCGTTCAGGACGTATCACGGCGCCTACGGGCAGGATAGCTGGCGCGTCTCGTCCAACCTGACCGTGAATTACGGCCTCCGATGGGACTACTTCAGCCGCGAAGAAGAACGTCAGGCCGAGCAGGCCAACATGGTGCCGGGGCCACCCGCCCAGTATCTGATTCCTTCGGAGTGGAGGACGACGCCGCTGTCGAAGAGCTTTGTCGATAACATGGCGAAGGACGGCATCGACCTGGTCTACACCGACGAGTTCGGCAGCGGACTGGGGAAGATGCCGAAGACCAATTTCGCACCTCGCCTCGATGCCGCATACCAGTTGGCCGAGAAGTACGTGCTGCGCACCGGCTATGGCCTCTTCTACGGGGGCTTCGAGAACCGGGGCGGCAACCCGAGTCTGGCCTACAACTATCCCTTTCAGTACACGCTGATCTATCAGTCGCCGAACGACGTCGCGGCAAATCGACTCGGCGATGGATCGCTCGTCGGGCTCGATGCGCGGAATCGGATCGTGCTCGACCCGGCCAGCGTCAACGCCAACGGCCTGACGCTGCGAGGCGTCGAATTCGACTACAAGACACCGCGGTATCACAGTTACAACCTGACCCTCCAGACGGAGGTATTATCGAATCACTCCATCGAGGTCGGTTATGTCGGCACGAGAGGGCGGCATCTCGAAACGTTCACAGGCATGAACAACGTCCGGATGCTGCTCCCGCCCGGCACAAACCCCCAGCCGTACGTGCAGTGGCCCGATTTCGCGCGCGGGTCGCTCCTCGTCCGCACGGTCGGTGTCAGCTCCTATGACTCGCTGCAGACGAAATTCGAGCGGCGATACCACGGAGGATTGCAGTTCCTTCTGAGCTATACGCTAGGCACCGCGAAGACCAACGCGGGTGACTCACTGTCGGGCGGCGGCGTGGGCGGACTGCGTGCGCCGGATGTGGTCGGGTGGGATCTGGCAAACGACGTCGGCCTCTCCGGATTTCACACGAAGCACGCCTTCGTCTTCAGCGGAAATTACGATTTGCCCGGCCACGGCCCGGTCCTTGGCGGGTGGCGCACCAACTGGGTGTTCACGGTCTACAGCGGCCAGGCGCAGACCATCAACTGCACGCCAGCCACCGGATCCGGGACGGGCTGTTACGCGCTGGTCGTCGGGGATCCGTATGCCGGCAGCCACAACGTGGACCAGTTCTACAACCCGGCCGCCTTTGCGAACCCGAATCCGGTTGCCACGATCGGACAGACCGACTTCAGCCCGCTCGGCGGCCAGCGCAGCCAGGTCACCGGCCCGCCTCTGCGCCAACTGGACCTGGGGATTGCGAAGCAGATCCGGATTTCGGGCCAGCGGCAATTCGAGATGCGTGCCGAGGCCTTCAATCTCACGAATACGCCGGCATTCAATCTCCCAGGGTCATTGAATTTCCTGGACGCCAGGAACTTCGCCAGCATGACGAGCATGCGCAATGCGCCCCGGCAGTTTCAGTTAGGTGCGAAGATCCATTGGTAGAGTCATTTTCACAAGCGTTGGATATTCCGTGAGATCTCGTCCCGTTCTTCTCGTGCTGGTTCTTGCCGCGTTGGTGCGAGAACGACCCGCAGCTGCGCAACCGCCAGGACCGGATGCCCGGCCCCGCAAGGTCACTGCACCGGAATCGGCGCCCGTCGAGCGGCGATTGACGGACGCGGTGCGCCGCAATCCGGACAGCTTCGACGCGCACCATGCACTCGCCGCCTTTTACCTCCACGAGGGGAACCTCGCTGCGGCCCTTCCCCACCTGAGACAGGCGCAGACCATCGACCCGAGCCACTCTGCGACCGGCTATGACCTTGCTCTGGCGCTGCTCCACACGGGCGACCTGAATCACGCGCGCGAGCAGGTCAGACGCATGCTGACCGTCAAAGAGACGGGAGAGCTCCATAACCTGCTCGGCAACGTCGAGGAAGGCGCGGGCAATCTCGTCGAGGCGGCCGAAGAGTATCAGCGCGCGGCCCACATGGATGCGACCGAACAGCACCTGTTCGACTGGGGAAACAACCTGCTGCAGCTTCGGGCCTTTGAACCGGCCGCAGACGTATTCAGCGCCGCCATCGCGCGCCACCCGCAGTCGGCGAGACTCAACATCGGATTGGGCATCGCCCAGTATTCTCGAGGGCAATACGAGGATGCCGTGAAGTCGTTCTGCCGAGCCGTGGACCTCGCGCCGTCGGATCCGCGCCCGTACCAGTTTCTGGGCGAGATGTATGGCGTCGCCCCGGAGCTCGGGCGCGAGGTCACCGAACGCCTCGCGCGCTTCGTCAAAACACAGCCGCGGAATGCGCTGGCCCGCCTCCAATACGCGCTCAGCCTCTGGAGGGGCGCACCAGCGGAATCGGAGCCGGCCGACATGAAACAGGTTGAAGCACTGCTCAGACGAGCGGTCACGCTCGACCCGCGGCTGGCCAAGGGTTTCTTCCAGCTCGGGATCCTGTTCTCGGACGAGCAGCGGTACACCGAAGCGATTGCGGAACTGCGCCGCGCCATACGACTGGAACCCGACCTGGCGCAGGCGCATTACCGGTTGGCGCATGCTTACCAGCGCACAGGCCAGAACGCGCTGGCCGCCCGGGAGCTCGAGATCTTCCAGCGGCTCAAGGCTGGATCGCCCTAAGCGGCCGCGAAGCGGCCGCAAACTAAGACAGCTTCTAAAGCCGAAAACTTGTCTCAATCGCACGGACAGCGGCTTTAGAAGATGTCTGGACGAACGCGTTCATCGTGAATTCATGATCGATATTTTAGACTGCTGCATGGACAACGCGGCGCACGGAGAGGTCGTGCGTCTGGCCTGGCGGGGCGATAGCGATCACACGGCGCCCGCCCGGACGCTGATGGCAACATTCGGGAGGGACTCGTGACCGATGCAATGGTGAAGGGCCGCCAGGGGTTTGCCTCGATGAACGCCGAGCTTCAACGGCAAATTGCCCGGAAGGGGGGCCTGACGGCCCATCGTAAGGGGACAGCGCACCACTGGACGGCGGAAGAGGCGCGCGCGGCGGGCCGTAAGGGTGGGTACGTGGCGTCGCGTCGCCGCAGGCTGGCTGCGGCAGCCGTCATCGATTCAATCGGCTCGTCGCCGAAATCGATCGCGACGTCGAGCACGAACTGCGACCCGGAAGCCTGAAAGTCTGAAGTCTGAAGGTTGAAGTCTTCACACTTCACACTTCAAAGTGTCCCTCCGCCGTTCATCTTCCGAGGTATGATGGCGCCATCCCCCACAGCCATGCGTCTGCTGCTGGTCGAAGATGATCCCGATGCGGCTCGGGTGCTCGCGAAAGGCCTGAGAGAGCGCGGCTATGCAGTCGACGTCGCGGGCGACGGCGAAATCGCCATCGTCCAGGCGGCCACGACCGATTACGACATCGTGCTGCTCGACGTGCTCCTGCCGAAGACGGACGGCTTCGCTGCGTGCCGTGCGATCCGTGATTCGGGTTGCGTGGTGCCGATTCTGATGCTCACCGCGCGCGACTCGGTCGAGTCGCGCATCGAGGGACTCGACTGCGGCGCGGACGACTATCTCGTCAAGCCGTTCGATTTCGGAGAGCTGCTCGCCCGCCTTCGCGCGCTGATTCGCCGCGGCCGTCATCCGATTCTCCCGGACCGTTTGTCGGCCGGGTCGCTCGTCCTCGATACG
>QHWF01000173.1 GCA_003222455.1 Acidobacteriota bacterium | reverse complement strand
CGAGGGCCGCCGTCAGCGCCGCGCGGACGATGGCGCGGAGCGCGTGGAGCGTGCGCCAGCGCCGCCTGACGCCGTCGATCAATTCGCGAATCGTGTGTTCGTGGGCCATAGAAGTAATCCCAATGTCGCACCTATCAGGGCGTTGTCACTACGTCCTCCGGTCTAGCGAACGTCACGATCGAACGCATTTTCTTAGCGGCCTTCGCGGCCTTTGCGTTCCTGCGTTTGTTCTCATGAACGTTCTATACCGTCTTCGCGGCAATCACGCCCTCGAGCGCGAGGGCGATCGTCATAATCGCGAGCAGGTACTGCCACAAGTGCTGCTCGTCCTCCTGCTGGCGCGCCTCGACGCGCGCCGGTGACAGACCGGCGTCCTTCATTCTCGTCACGGCCGACAGGAACTCGTCCACTGACAGACGCGACGGATCGGCTTCGCGCGGATCGACGTTGACCGCGACACGGCGTGCGGGCGCGGATTGACTCGCCCCGGCCAGCGTGAACACGCCGGGCCTCCTCGGCACGCCGGCGGGGGCATCGGCGACCAGATACTCCGAGGCGTGCACCCGGGCGCTCGCCAGGTAGCGCACGACCTCGTGCGCAAAGGGCACGAAGGTCGCGTGCAGCGGAAAATCGTTCCACCGGTTGCCGACATCGGACGCCAGCACCAGGGCGCGCCCGTCGCCGGCCGGACATTCGATGACGGCGGCATCGCCGGTCGTGAAGCGCGCGAGCGTCTGACATGCCGATCCGCCGATCCGCGCGACCGTATCGAAGGTTACGAGGCCGAGCACCGCCGGATTCGCTGCGAATGCCTGAAAGATTGGATGCCGCACATCGGCCGGTGCAAGCGCACGCGGCCCCGGCCTCACCCCTGCCGTCGCGACGCGAAGCGTCGATCCGCTTCCGAGGACGTCGTCCACCACATCGCCGTCGACATCCGGTCCGACGGCGACGAGGACGCCGCCGCCGTTCCGCACATAACTCGCCAGGGCTTCGCGGCCGCGGCGCTCGAGGCCGCGCGTCGACAGCACGATGACCGCCGCGGACGACGTCAGCGTCTCACCGGCCGCCGCGGACAACTGCGCACCGGACACGCTCGTCACCCGGTACCCGGCGTCCGACGGGATGCCGGCCGTCAAGGCGTGCTGCAGATAAAAGGCCTCTCGATTGAGCTCGCCGCCGCCGGTGACGAACAGCAGCGCGGGCCGAGTGGTACCGCTCAGCACGGCGTAGCGGACGTTGTCGGCCTGAAGGCCATCGGGATCGTCCACGGACACGGCGGCTTCCAGACCACGAAACGCGCCCGCAAGTGTCGCTTCCGAGGACTGATTCGGCGCGAGACTGACGGTCGCCTCTCCGGCTGGCCGGTTGTCGATGGCAAGATGCACGCGTGCGTCGCGGGCACGCGGCCCGACGTTGCGCACGGTCGCGACGATCCGATCGGTCAGCAGACGAATGGCGGTGACCGACAGACCGGGCGGCGCCTGCCCGACATCGGCCACCTCGATCCGCGCATTCTCGGGAACCGACGCCCGGTCGCCGGCGTCCCATCCGCTCTCCTGCAGATCGGTGACCACGACAACAGCGCCTTTGCGACCCGACAGGTTCTGAGCCGCCGCCGACAACGCGGCCCGATATCGTGTGGCGCCGAAACCGGCCGACGCCTCGCTGATCGCCGTATTGGCCAGGACGCGATCCGACGTCGGCTTCACGCCAATCTCCGCCCGATCCGAGAACGTGACCACGCCAACCAGGTCGCCCGCCGGCGCGCGGTCGATAGCGGCTCTGGCCAGCTGCTTCGCACGCTCGAAACGTCCGGGCGCCGACATGCTGTACGACGTGTCGAGGGCGACGATCGTCACTCCCGACGAAGCCACGGCGGCGCCGGTTGCGAAAAATGGCCGCGCGAAGGCGAGCGCCAGCAACACCAGCGTGGCCACGCGCAGGGCCAGCAGGAGCAGTTGCCGCAGCCGGCGCTTCCGCGTGTGCTCCACGGGCGCGTGCCGGAGCAGCTTCACCGCCGAGAACTTCACCCTCGCGTCGGGCTCACGGTTCAGGAAGTGCAAAACGAGTGGAACTGCCGCAGCGGCCGCACCGAGCAGGAACAGAGGAGAGAGAAAGGACAACATGATCAGGCCCTGCGAGTCCTCATAGTGTCCGCGATCGAGTTGACAGGTACGACATCAGCGCGAGCTCGAGCGGCCGTTTCGTGCTGAGCAGCTGATAGTCGATGCCGGCGGCGCCCAGCTCGCGACGGTACCGTTCGATGAGCGTGCCCATCTGCTTCACATAATGGTCCCGGACGGCACCGGGCACCGCCAGTATTTCTTCGCTCGTCTCGAGATCTTCGAATTTCGTGGGCCGCTCGAACGGAAAGTCGATCTCGTCCGGATCGAGCACCTGAAACACGATCACGTCGTTGCCGCGGTGCTGAAAATGCTTCAACCCGCGGATCACCGCATCGGCATCGTCGAACAGGTCGGAGATCAGCACGACCAGGCCCCGTTTCGAGAGCGAGTCGACGATCTGCTGCAGCGGCTTCGAGACGTTCGTTTCGCGCCCGAGCGTCAGCCGATCGAGTGTGAGCAGGATGTTCCGCAGGTGTCCCGACCGCGAGCCGGTCGGCAGCATTTCCACGATCTTGTCGTCGAAGGCGGTCAGCCCGACGGCGTCCCGCTGGCGGTTCATCAGGTAGGCGAGCGCGGCGGCGAGGCACGCGCCGTACTCGAACTTCGTCATGGCGGTCGATCCGTATCCCATCGATCCGCTCACGTCGAGCATCAGGTGCGCGTCGAGGTTCGTTTCTTCCTCGAACTTCTTGACGTAATACCGATCGCTCCGGGCGAACACCTTCCAGTCGATCGTCGAGAGGTCGTCGCCGGGAATGTACTGGCGGTACTCGGCGAATTCGACGCTGAAGCCCTTGAACGGACTGCGGTGCAGACCCGAGAGGAAGCCTTCGACGATGGTCCGCGCCTTCAACTCGAGCGTACCCAGACGGGCGACGACCGCCGGATCCAGAAATGGGCGATCGCGCGGCGTCGTCGGCATCTACATTCCGCTCTTTGGAACGGGGACGGCTTCCAGGAGGCGCTCGATGATGGTGTCCGAGTTGATGCGCTCCGACTCCGCGTAGAAGTTCGTCAGGATGCGATGGCGCAGAATCGGCTTGGCGAGGGCCTGAATGTCCTTGATCGACGCGTGGTAGCGGCCGTGCATAAGGGCGCGCGCCTTCGCGCCGCGCACGAGCGCCTGCGATCCACGAAGACCCGATCCCCACTTCACCCATTTGTTGATGAACTCGGGCGCCTCGCTGCCCGGGCGTGACGCGCTCACCAGCCGCACCGTGTAGCGCGCCACCTCCTCGGCGATGACCACCTGCCGCGACAACTCCTGGAACTGGAGAATGTCGGGGCCACCGAGCACGCGTGCCGGCACCGTCCGCTCCGCCGACGTCGTCTGCGTGACGACGGTCACCTCGTCGTCTTCACTCAGATATTGAATGACGACGTTGAACATGAAGCGATCGAGCTGGGCTTCCGGCAGCGGGTAGGTGCCCTCGAGCTCGATCGGATTCTGCGTCGCCAATACGAAGAACGGCAGCTCGAGCTGATACGTGCGGCCGGCGGCCGTGACGTGGGACTCCTGCATCGCCTCGAGCAGGGCGGCCTGGGTTTTCGGCGGAGTCCGGTTGATCTCGTCGGCAAGGATGATCTGCGCGAAGATGGGCCCTTTGACGAACCGCAGCCGCCGCGTCCCCTGCTCTTCGTCGAGGATCTCCGTGCCGGTGATATCCGACGGCATCAGGTCGGGCGTGAACTGGATGCGCTTGAAATCGAGGTCGAGGATGTCGGCCAGCGTCTTGATCAGCAGCGTCTTTGCGAGCCCAGGCACGCCGGTGATGAGGCAATGGCCGCCGGTGAACAGCGCGATCAGCACCTGTTCGACCACTTCGTCCTGCCCGACGATGACCTTGCGCAATTCGGTCAGAATGCGTTCGCGGCCTGCCGCGACTTTCTCTGCGCCGATTGTGGCAACCGAATCCATGCTGCTCCTCGCGAACCTTCAGAAGAATCAAATCAAAGACCGTGGCGTCCGGCTTCAGCCGGATTGGAAGAAATCCGCTTGAAGGCGGACGCCACGGGTGATTGTTTCAGACGCCGTTCAGGTCTGCGCGACACGGCAGGCCTGAAGGCCTGCGCTACCTGACTTCTTCCCACCACAATAGTCTCCCCTCCGCATCGTTTTCGCACCGCCTGGCTCAGAACAAGGGTGACAGATCGGGAAAACTCTGATTACATGACGCTGTCCCTCATGTCAGCTCGAGTAATCCAGCCGGACGTGTCCGCTCCAACCGCGCCGCCAGCGGGAAAACTGCGAGTCGTCCAGCTGTTCCGGCCGCACTGGAAGAAGCTCGCCCTTGCGCTGGCGGCGGTGATCGGCGAAACGCTGGCTGATGTTCTCGAGCCGTGGCCCGTCAAGGTCGTCATCGACAACGTGCTGCAATCCAAGAGATTGGCGCAAGGCTGGGCCGCCTTCCTGTTCACGCGCGCCGGCGACGACAAGATGGCGATTCTGACCGTCGCGCTCGGCGCGGTCGTCCTCATCGCGGTGGTCGGGGCCGTCAGCTCCTACGCGGACAAGTATTTGACGACGAGCGTCGGCCAGTGGATCGCGCACGACCTGCGGCTGCTGCTCTATCAGCGAATCCAGCGGCTGTCGCTCCTCGAGCACGGCGAGTCGCGCACGGGCGATCTGGTCAGTCGCGTCACGAGCGACATCGACGCCGTCCAGGATTTCATCACGACCGCGTTGTTCGGCATCATCATCAGCCTCCTGACGCTGGTCGGCATGATCGGCATCATGTTCTACAACGACTGGCGATTCACGCTCATCGCGCTGTCGGTCGCGCCAGTGATGTTCGTCATCGTCTACTTCTATACGCGACGGATCAAGAAGGCGTCGCGTGCCGTTCGGAAACAGGAGAGCGAGCTGCTTTCTGGCGTGGCGGAGATGCTGACGTCCATCCAGGTCGTGCAGGCGTTCGCACGCGAGGAGTACGAGGACCGCCGCTTCAGCTCGGAGAGCCGCCAGAGTGTCCAGGCGGCGCTGCAAGCGCGCAGCATGAAGGCAAAGCTGCCGCCAATCATCGACGTCATCGTCGCCGTCGGCACGTGTCTGGTGCTCGGCTACGGCGCGCACCTGGTACTCGCCGGCCGTCTGAGCACCGGCGTGTTGATCGTGTTCCTGTTGTACCTGGGCAAGATGTACAAGCCGATGCGGGATCTGTCGAAGATGACGAACACCGTGTCGAAAGCTGCGATCAGTTTCGAGCGGATTCAGGAGGTGCTGGAGAGCGAGAGCCGCGTGCGCGATCTGCCGGCCGCCGGTCATGCGCCGCCGTTCGAAGGGCGGATCGAGTTCGATCGCGTCAGTTTCAGTTATGGATCGGACATTCAGATTCTGAAGGACGTCAGCCTGCGGATCGAGCCGGGACAGGTCGCCGCCATCGTGGGGCCGTCGGGCACGGGCAAAACGACCATCGCCAGCCTGATTGCGCGGTTTTTCGATCCGCAATCGGGAGAAGTGAGGATTGACGGCGTGGACGTGCGCAAATTCACGCTGAAGTCGCTGCGGGATCAAATCAGCTTCGTCCTGCAGGACACGCTGCTGTTCCGCGGAACGATCTGGGAGAACATCGCGTACGGCCGCCCCGATGCGCCGCCGGAAGACACGATTCAGGCCGCCGAGCTCGCGAACGCGCACGATTTCATCGTGAACATGCCGCACGGGTACGGGACGATGGTCGGGGAGCGTGGCGTGACGCTGTCCGGCGGCCAGCGCCGGCGGATTGCGATTGCGCGGGCCATCGTCCGCAATTCGCCGATCCTGATTCTGGACGAACCGACCGCCGGCCTCGATGCCGCGTCGGAGCGCGCCGTCGTGGAAGCGCTCGACCGGCTGATGAAGGGGCGGACCACGCTGATCATCGCGCATCATCTCGACACCATTCGGCACGCGGACGTGATTTTCGTGGTCAAGGATGCTGAAGTGGTGGAAACGGGGACGCACGAGACATTGCTCGCGCGCGGTGGCGTGTACGCGCGGCTGTACGACATCCAGACGACGGGCGCGACTTAGCCTCGGCCCAGGAGCGCGTGCGACTGACTGACGCCGCCACACAGCATGACATTCAACGCAGAAACCGCAGAACTCGCCAATAAGACCGGTTTCTCCGCGGTCTCCGCGAGGGCTGCATTGATCGTCGTGGCGCTGGCCGACAGTAGTGTCCGGCTTCAGCCGGATCGTCGTAGCAACCGATCACGCCATGCGTCGCTCGGTCGCGCAAGACGCCGACGAACGGCGCGGATCAGCACCGATGCGAACGCGAGGATCCCCGCCAGCAAAACGACGGCAATCGTCAACGCCGCGATCGGGTGCTTCAGCGCGGCGTACGAGATCCCGACCGCCAACACATCTTCCCCCACGCTCAGGAACCAGTTGCTGAACGGCTCGGGGCTCGTGTTCGCCGCCGCCCGAGTGCCCGCCTTGGTGAGGTGCGTGGTCATCGCGACCGAGCCGCCGAGCAGGGCGACCATCGTCGTCACGGCGGGCGAGGCGTCGCCCAGCGCGGTGACCGCGACCAGCGCGCCACCAATCGGGCGGACGATGGTATGCACCGTGTCCCACACGGAATCGACCCACGGAATCTTGTCTGCGACAAACTCGATCAGATACATCGTCAGCGCTGCGCCGATGACGAGCGAGTTGTCGAATGCGCGGAACTGGTCCGGCAGGGTGACCAGGCCGTAGTGTGAGCTGAGGCCGAGTACGGCGACGGTGGCGTAGAGGTTCAGCCCCGAGGCAAATGCGAGCGGGATGATGTGGCTGAGCGCGGTGATCATGGGGCGGCTGCGGCTCCGGAGAGCGCTGACCACTATGGTAGACTTTCAGGTTGCTCCCGCGCGTCCCCATCGTCCAGAGGCCCAGGACGTGGCCCTTTCAAGGCCAAAACACGGGTTCGAATCCCGTTGGGGACGAATCAATCCGTGGAAGCACGGCGGCCAAGGCTGGAACGCTTCCGCTGAGAAGCGGCGCCAGCGTTCCCACGCCCGTGAAGGTGAAGCCGCTGCCGTCGGCTTC
>QHWF01000953.1 GCA_003222455.1 Acidobacteriota bacterium | reverse complement strand
AAGCCAGCGGCCGTATTCGCCGTCCCGGCCGAACGCCTGCCGCAGCTCGACGAGACCGAGCGGCGTCTGGCGGAGCAGGGTCTCGCGGTCCGTCCCTGACGGCAGATTGGGGCCCCTGAGGTACTTTTCGCGGGTGGCCGGCGACTCGGCGTTCGTGAATGCCGCGTATTCCCCGGCGGCCGTCAAGCGCAAATCTCCGAGCATGCGCGCCGCTTCGTGATTCCCGAGCAGCATATGGAGATATCCACCCGCGGACTGCGCTTCACGCTCGAGGCGCCGCAGCAAATCGAGCGCCTTGCGCGAGTCGTCGCCACGATCCACGACGTCGCCGAGCTGGACGAAATGAGTCTTGCCTGCCGACCAGTGGCCGCCGTTGTCGATGATTCCCGCTGTCTTGAGAATCTCCACATATCGATCGTGCGCGCCGTGCACGTCGCCGACCGCGACGATCCGATCGATCCCGCCCCATTCGCAGGAATTCGCCGCATGAAACGGCGGTAGCGCCATCGCGACGAGCGCGGCGACGGCTACGGCGATGCCGACACGATGTCCTGTCAGATAGGGCCCTTTGGTCATGGATTCAAACAGTCTACCGTAGGCTTCAGCAGGCTGCTGAAAAACGCAGCCTGAAGTGAACATAAAACTTAAAACTTAAAACTTAAAACTCAAAACTTAAAACTTAAAACTTAAACCAGGCGGTATTTCGTCTTTTTACTTTTGGGTTTTCAGTTTTCAGTTTTCAGTTCAGGTCGGCGCTTTTTCAGCGACCTGTTAGGCTCTCGGCTTCAGGCTCATGCTGGTGAACGGCCCAAAGTCTCGAGCCGAAAGCCACACCAGAATCAGGGAACCGGCGTCAGAGGCGGGCGGCCGGACAGGACAGCGAGAACGTTGTTGGCGGCGAGATCGGCCATCGCCGTCCGCGTTTCAGTTGTTCCGCTGGCCATGTGCGGCAGGAGCAGCACGTTCTCGAGCCGCAAGAGGTCGGGGTGAACCGCCGGCTCGTTTTCGTAGACATCGAGCGCCGCGCCCGCCAGCAGGTGCTGCTGCAACGCCCAGGCGAGCGCCTCCTCGTCTACCACGGGGCCGCGTGCGGTGTTGATCAGATACGCCGACCGCTTCATGCGTGTCAGCGCGCGTTTGTCGATCAGGTGGCGTGTCTCGGGCATCAAGGGAACGTGCAGCGACACCACGTCCGACGTATTGAGCAGCCGATCGAGCGAGATCGGCTCGGCGTTCGGCAGATCGATCTCACGCTGCTCGGTATACACCACGTTCATCCCGAACGCCGGCGCCCTCGCCGCGACGGCACGGCCGATCCGTCCGACGCCCACCAGCCCGAGCTGCTTGCCTCGGAGCTCGGAGCCGAGCAGGAAATCGAGGGCCCATCCCTTCCAGTCGCCGCGTCGCAACAGGCGCTCGCCTTCCGCCAGCCGCCGCGTGATGGCCAGAATCAACGCCCACGTGAAGTCGGCGACCGCCTCGGTCAGCACATCGGGCGTATGGGTGACGAGCACGCCACGCGATTTCGCATACTCGACATCGATGTTGTTGTACCCGACCGCGACGTTCGCCACGACCTTCAGATTCGGTGCGGCATCGATCACGCTGCGGTCGATGGCGTCGGTCAGCAGGGAGACGAGCGCGTTCTTGTCGGCGACGCGCGCGCGAAGCTGCGCGGCCGGCATTCCCTCGTCGCCCGAATGGACGTCGACATCGGCCTCCGCCTGGAGCTTCTTGATGACCGATGAGGGGAGCTTACGGGTGACCAATACCGAATGCGGCATCGGGGTTCTCCAGCAACAGAATGACTTCTCTGCACTTGCGCTGGGGCCCCACCCCCAGCGCGAACTAACGCTGACGCCGAGCCGCGGCGTTGCTTGGCCGCGGCTCAGCGTGGCCGCAGGCGCTTTTGCACTGGCGCTGGGGCCCCACCCCCAGCGCGAACTGACGCCGACGCTTCGCCGCGGCTTTGCATGGCCACGGCGAAGCGTGGCCGCAGGCGCTCACTGACCTCCCCGACCCACCCGACCACCCTGACTTACCCGGCCCTTAG
>QHWF01000086.1 GCA_003222455.1 Acidobacteriota bacterium | reverse complement strand
GCTTGTCGAGTGCCTGCCCGCGCGCCTGTTCGGGGCTCATGTAGGCGGCCGTGCCGAGCAGCACCCCATCACGGGTCCCGCCGATGGTGACCGTCGGAGAGTGGGAAAGATTCGGCCCGCCGCCGTCGCCCGCTTTGGCGAGCCCGAAGTCCAGGACTTTGACCATGCCTGCCGGCGTGATCTTGATGTTCGCGGGCTTCAGATCGCGGTGAACGATGCCTTTCTCGTGGGCCGCTTCGAGCGCCTCGGCGATCTGCCGCGCGATTGGCAGCGCGTCGGCGGGTGACAGCGCGCCCCGGGCAATGCGATCGGCGAGCGTCTCGCCGTCGACGAGCTCCAGCACCAGCGCCCGGACGCCGTTGACGTTCTCGATCCCGTAAATCGCACCGACGTGCGGATGATTGAGTGCCGCAAGGAGCCGCGCCTCGCGCTCGAAGCGGGAGAGCCGCTCCTGATCGATGACGAATGCGGCGGGCAGCAACTTGATCGCGACGTCGCGCCCCAGTTCCGTGTCGCGGGCGCGATAGACCTCGCCCATGCCGCCGACGCCAAGACATTCCGCGATTTCGTAGGTCCCAAACCGCGCGCCGCGATTGACCACCGGCGTGAACGCGGCTGAGGTACCGATCCCGTCGACTGGAGGACGCTCCCCGAAGCTCGCGGCCCGCTGATGAGCGTCCAGCAGCGACTCCACCTCGGTCTGCAGAGCCCGATCGTCTCCGCACGCGTTGCGCAGAAAGGCAGGCCGATCCCGCGGTTCCCGGCCGAGAGCCGCGTGAAACAGCTCCTTGACGCGATCCCAGCGGTCAGCGTCGATCACGGTCTGCTCTAGATAGGTAAACAGTAGGCCTTCGACTCTCCCTCGTCAATCCGGCTGAGAGCCTGCTCTCTTCGGCCGGGTGACGCATTTTGCCGAATCATTCCGCGTCAGGTCCCCAGGCGCGTTCCTGTCGGGAGCGCGCCGCAGGGGCGCACGAGGACCCGGCCTGATACTAAGGAAGTCCGATGACCGCCGTGTTGCCACTGACTGCGCGCCAATCGTGGAAATCAGGATTTAACCTCCGCGTCCTCCGCGGTGGAATCGGGTTACTCAGACGCGCTCCTAGAACGGCGGCGGAGGCAGGTGGGACAGCTTCTCGGGATTGGTCACGATGTAAATGGCCCGGATTCGACCCTCGTTCACCTCGATCGTGAAGACCGACTGAGGCCGGCCGCCGACGTAGCTCACGATGCCCGGCTCGCCGTTGATCTCGACGATCCGCTGAAGCGGCTTCAGCGTCTTGAGCTTCGAGAGCCCGAACACGCTCGCGCGGGCAACCTTGTCGGGGCCGTAGATCGGCAGCGGCAGGGCATTCGCTTTACCGCCGCCATCGGTGTGCATCACAACGTCGCGGGAGAGCAACACGAGCAGACCATCCATGTCGCCGCTTCCGGCCGCTCGATGAAACCGTTCGAGCAGGTCCGTGTGCTGCCGGCCGGACGCGCTGAAGCGGGGGCGCTCCATGCGGACGTGTTGCCGGGCCCGCCTCAGGAGCTGCCGGCAGTTCGCTTCGCTGAGGCCGAGCATCCCGGCGATCTCCGCGTGCGGGTACTCGAAAATTTCGCCCAGGAGAAACACGGCGCGCTCGACAGGGGTCAGGCGCTCCAGGAGCAGCAACATCGCCATCGAAACCGATTCGTCGACTTGAGCGATTCGCAACACGTCGCTTCCCGGGTCGGTGACGAGCGGTTCGGGCAGCCACTCGCCCACGTACGTCTCGCGCTGCACCCGAGCGGACTGCAGGTGGTTGATGCAGAGGCGGCTGACGATGGTGACGAGAAACGCCTTCGGCGATCGAACGTCCGTCTCGGACGCGCGCTGCCAGCGGATGAACGCATCCTGCAGCGCGTCTTCCGCATCGGCCACGCTTCCCAGCATGCGGTACGCGATCGAAAAGAGGAGACCGCGATGATGCTCGAACACCGCGGTCCTGGCGTCGCTTGGTCCGTCGTCCATCAGGCTGTCTTTCGTAAGACGCGGCCGGTCGCCGCCTGGTCCCCGCGGCGGCTGAGGAAGAGGGCGTATGAAGCAATCAGCGCACTGAGGAACAGCAAGGGATCGATCACGAACAGCGCAGGGTCACCAACGGAAAAATGGGCGATGCTGGCGGATACCAGCGTGATGCCGAAGCCGAAGTAGGCAAACTCCTTCACCTTCCGCGGAAGGCCTGGCACCAGCAGCGCAAGGACGCCCAGGGCCTTCGCCACGGTCAGTTCGATCCGGAAATAGCCGGGATATCCCAGGTGTGTGAACGCGCCCTTCATCGGGCCCAGCGGTTCCTTCAGATTGAAATTCACGGCGCTGAACGCCATGACCGCGCAGACGGCGCCTGTGGTCAGCCAGTAAATGATCGTGTCTCTCTTGCTCGTCCGGTTCATTGGGTTCATTGGGTTCATTCCGGCCTCCGTTACTCAGGACCGGACAGCCGCGCCGAACGTGACAGACCAGCTCGACCGGACGCTTCCCCCACTTGGCAGACTCCACAGCCTCGCGTTATTCAAGCAGCCGCGTCAGGATTCGCACCAGTGCCCGTTGCTCGCCGACGGAAAGACGTCTGAGGGTGGCGGGTGGTGTGGTCATGCGATCGAGCAGAAGCGTGCGGAGCCGCGAACCGGCTGGTGTGAGATCCAATACTTTTACCCGGCGGTCCTCGGCCGACGGGCGGCGACGTACCAGACCGCGCGACTCGAGCCGGTCCACCAACCCCGTCACGTTCGACGCGTCGCAGGCGAGCGTCTCGGCGAGCTGCCCCATCGGGATCGGCCGGCCCGGCTCGATCAGGTGCAGCACGTGGCATTGCGCCGGCGAGAGCTGGAGCTCCGCGGCGAGGGGGGGCAGGTTCGCGCGCTGAGCGAAGAAGAGCCGGATCAGCAGCTGCCAGGCATCGCAGGCGTGGGGGCTCGCCGGCTTCATCACCGACAGTATACTTGATTCAATCAATAGTTGACATCATCAAGTATTCGGCGTAACCTCGCTTTCATGGCACCCCTGAAACTGGTTTCTCTGGATGATGTGGTCGTGTTCCCCGGTATGCCGGTGACACTTCCTGCGGACGGCGGCGGCGATGCGCGTGTCTTGCTCATCCCGCGACGTGGCAGCGGCTACGCGAAGGTTGGCGTGGTCGCCGAGATCTCCGAGCGGGTCGCATCGGGCGGCCGCGGCCTCGCCTCGTTCATGGCGCTCCACCGGGCCGTGCCTGGCGCGGCGCACACCGACCCGGATGGCGTCCTGCGCGTGGCCGTCGACGAGCGTCCGGACATTGCGCCCCCACCCGGCGCGACCCGCGACCTCGAGCGCGAGTATCGCGCGGTGGTGGAGGAAATTCTCGAGCTTCGCGGCGACGATGGCCGGATCAGTGCGTTCGTGCGCTCCATCACCAATCCGGGCACCTTGGCCGACACTGCCGGCTACTCTCCGGATCTGAACGTCGGCCAGAAGCTGGCGCTGCTCGAAACGCTCGACGTCGTCGAACGGCTGAAACTTGCCCTGCAGTTCCAGCAGGACCGACTCGCCGAGCTGCGCGTTCGGAAGCGCATCCGCGAGGACGTGGAGACAGGTGCCCAGAAGCAGCAGCGCGAGTACTTTCTGCGGCGGCAGATGGACGCCATTCGTAAGGAGCTCGGCGAGAACGAGGGGTCAATTGCTGAGGATTATCGAACGAAGATTGTCGCGGCCGCGATGCCCGAGGCGGTGCAGCAGCAAGCCGAGCGCGAGCTGGCGCGCTTCGAGCGGATGGGGGACTCGAACGCGGAAGCGTCCATGATCCGGACTTACCTCGACTGGCTTCTCGCGGTTCCCTGGTCGAAACGATCAGAGGAGCTTCTCGACCCGCAGCACGCGCGGGAGGTGCTCGACGCCGACCACGCCGGCCTCGACGACGTCAAACAGCGGATTACCGAGTATCTGGCGGTTCGCAAGCTCCGCGCCGAACGCGGATTCACCGACGATCGCCGGTCGGGCGCCATTCTGACTTTGATTGGCCCGCCGGGAACCGGCAAAACTTCGATCGGCGAGTCGATCGCCCGGGCGACCGGGCGGCAGTTCGTTCGGATGTCTCTGGGCGGCGTTCGAGACGAGGCCGAGATCCGCGGACATCGCCGCACGTATATCGGCGCACTGCCAGGCCGGCTGGTGCGCGCCCTGCGCGACGCGGGCACGATGAATCCGGTCATCCTGCTCGACGAGGTCGACAAACTGGGAGCCGATTGGCGCGGGGATCCGTCGGCGGCGTTGCTCGAGGTGCTCGACCCGGCGCAAAATCACGCGTTTCAGGATCACTACCTGGATGTCGCGCTCGATCTGTCGCACGTGCTGTTCATCGCGACGGCCAACCTGGCCGATACGATTCCCGGCCCGCTGCTCGACCGGATGGAGGTGATTCGCTTCGACGGCTACACGACTGACGAGAAGGTCGCCATCGGGCGCGGCTACCTCTGGCCGCGTCAGGTGGAACGCAATGGCTTGAGCCCGGACGACGTCACAACCGATGACGACGTGTTGCGGCGGGTGGTGAGCGACTACACGCGCGAGGCGGGCGTCCGGCAGCTGGAACGCGAGCTGGGCAGGCTGCTCCGGAAGACGGCCACGCGGATCGCCGCCGGTCAGCAGCCCAAGCCGGTCGTCGTCGATGCCGCAGCCGTGCTGGACGCGCTGGGGCGGCCGAAGTTCTATCACGAGGCGGCCGCGCGCACGGCGGTCCCTGGCGTGGCTACCGGACTCGCTGTCACGGGAGTGGGCGGCGATGTCCTGTTTGTCGAAGCGGCCACGATGGCGGGCAAAGGCGGGCTGGTGCTCACCGGACAACTGGGCGATGTCATGAAAGAGTCGGCCCGAATTGCTTTGACCTACGTCCAGAGCCACGCGCGGCCACTGGGCATCGACGAACGGGCGTTCGACACGCGGGAGTTTCACGTCCACGTGCCCGCCGGCGCGATCCCCAAGGATGGGCCCAGCGCGGGCGTGACGATGGTGACGGCCCTGGCGTCGCTGCTGACGGATCGGCCGGTCAAGAGCACGGTGGGTATGACGGGCGAGGTCACGCTGCAGGGACGCGTGCTGCCGATCGGCGGTCTGAAGCAGAAGGTGCTCGCCGCGCACGCCGCCGGCTTGACGACGATCATTCTCCCCGAGCGCAACGAACCCGACCTGGACGAGGTGCCGTTGGACGTGCGTCAACACATGCAATTCCACCCGGTGCAGTCGGTGGACGAAGTCCTCGCGCTCGCGTTGGAGCCGAACGCGCTCGCGATGGTCGCGTAGTCTGAAACCTCCTCGAAAGAGTGCTCGATCGGTTCGTGGGCGTGAAACGCATGCTCATTGTCTGTGGGCTGGCAGAAACGAGATGCCGAACATCGGGTACGCCGGTCACGTAGGAGCGCAACCGGTCCTCGACCTCGCGATCCGCATTGATCGAGCGGCCGCCATGGACTGAGCGCACCGCGGGCGCCACGCGCGTCCGCAGCCGAACTCATTGCTGGAGCACCTGGTGCACCAGCGCGATGGCAATCGATCCCTCGCCGACCGCCGAGGCCACACGTTTGACGTTGCCGGACCGGATATCGCCGACGGCAAAAATGCCGGGACGGCTGGTCTCGAGAAGGTACGGCGGCCGCTTCAGTGGCCACCCCGCCGCGCCCAGATCGTCCGGCGAGAGATCCGGGCCGGTCTTGACGAATCCTTTGTCATCGAGCACGACGCACCGCTCGAGCCAACCGGTGTTCGGCACGGCGCCGGTCATGAGGAACACGTGCGAGACGTCGTTCGTCTCGACGCGGCCGGTACGGTTATCACGCCACCGGACCCGTTCCAGTTGCCTGTCGCCTTCCAGGCCGGCGATCTCCGCGTGCGGACGGAGGACGATCGCCGGATTCTCTTCAATGCGGCGAATGAGATAGCGCGACATCGTGTCGGCCAACCCGTCTCCGCGCACCAGCATGTGCACGCGACTGGCCTTCTCGGCGAGAAACACCGCGGCCTGCCCCGCGGAATTTCCGCCGCCGACGACTATCACCTCCTCGCTCACACAGAGCTGTCTCTCCATCGGCGTCGCGAGGTAGTACACACCCGCGCCTTCGAACCGCGAGAGATTCTCGAGCGCCGGCTTGCGGTACTCGGCCCCCGTGGCGATGATCACCGCGCGCGCAGGAACGCGTGACCCGCCGTCAATGTGCACGGCATATGACTGCCGGTCGCAGACCAGTCCGGTGGCGCCTTTCGCGATCACGATCTGCGCGCCAAACTTCTGCGCCTGCGCGTAGGCACGGCTCGTGAGCTCGAGCCCGGTAATGCCCGTCGGAAACCCGAGATAGTTCTCAATTCTCGAGCTCGACCCCGCCTGGCCGCCGGGCGCGTTCGATTCGAGCACGAGGACATCGAGACCTTCGGACGCGCCGTACACGGCAGCCGCCAGTCCCGCCGGTCCGGCGCCGACGATCACCAGATCGCTGACGTGGGTCTGATCGATCGCGGGGTTGAAGCCGAGGCACTCGGCGATCTTCTGGTTGCTCGGATTCTTCAGCACGGCGTCGCCGCGGCAGATCAGGACCGGCACGTTCGCCGCGCTCACGTGAAACTGATCGAGCATCGTCTGCGCATCAGGGTCGCGATCGAGGTCGACGTAGTGGAACGGATGGCCATTGCGCGTCAGAAACTCCCTCACCCGCAGCGTGCCGCCGCAATGCATCGAGCCGATGACGACGACATCGCCAATTTCGCGGGCAATCAGCTCGACGCGGCGGAGGATGAACGCCCGCATGAGGATCTCGCTCAACTCGGCGTCGGTCTGCACGAGGGCGAGCAACTGTTCGCGATTGAGCTCGATCAGCTCACCC
>QHWF01000085.1 GCA_003222455.1 Acidobacteriota bacterium | reverse complement strand
TGTGATCGACGAGCTGCGACGGGTCGGGATTCGTGTTGTTCACCCAGATCGGCTCGACATAGAACGCTGCGACGTTGCCGGCCGTCCGTGAAATGATCGCGCCCAGCGCGGGCGAATGCCCCGACACGATGCCGCCGCTGGTGTCGTCGTGGAAGTTGTTCGTCCCCTCGATCGTGCCCAGCGCGCTGACGTCGAGCGGCGCGTTCCCTCCCTGCCGGAGCAACGCATACTGTGCGAAGAACTCGATGGTGCGATTGCTGGTGCGATGAATACCGACCTGCCCGTTCCGGATAATCCCGAAACGGTACTCGAGGCCGATCTGTGCGCCCGAATCGATGCCGAAGAAATCGTCGAGGACGTCACCGAAGTTGTCGTTCAGCGGACGCGTGAACCGGTGAGTGACTCGGAACGAGCTGCCGAATCGTGGCAACCGCAGCGCCGTCGGCAGGCCGATCAGCGCGAAATCGGGGACGGCCAGATTCAGGGCGGCCGGGTCGTCTGTGGGCGTCTGCGCCACGGCCGGGGCCGACGCCAGCATCACCAGAGCAGAAATCAGCGCGAATAGACGTATCACGTAGGTCCTCCGGGAAAACGTGCGCCTGGATTGACAGTTCACAGAGCTGCATGAGCCCACAGAGCCAAAATCAACCACGGAGACACCGAGAAAATTCTCTGTGGCTCATGATCTCTGTGCTCTCCGCTTCCTCTGTGTCGATTACTCGGACGAGCTCCTACCGCGGCGCGCCAATCGCAATCCAGCGGCGAATGATCTTAATCTGACCGTCCGTCAGATACGGTGGGCCGTTGATCGGCATGCGCCGGCCGACAATCGACGCATCGCCCTCGAGTTTCTGAACCAGATAGCTGTGATCGGGATCTCCGGGAATGACGCGGATCGCGCCGGGTTTTCCCCGGACTGCCGCGTTGACGAGCTGGTCGAATGCGACATTCGGGTTCAAATCCATGCCGCCGGACGGATTCCGTCCGGTACTCGTATGGCACTGGGTGCAAGGCGTCCGGCCCGAGCTGTCGGTGGTCTGGAAAATGTCGGTCTGAATCGAGGCAAAGGTCGGTTCCAGGGTCGGCGTCGGACCGGCCACCGACGAAAGCTTCTCGTCACAGCCGAACGAGGCCATACAGGCCATGCCCAGGAGCATGCTCGAAAGGAAGCGTGCGGTCATTGAACTCCTTCACGAAAAATTACCCGCCGCGCGAGCAAGCGCAATGCCGCCGGCGATGTGCAGAACGTGAACCTTTGTAACGAAATCACACCCGGCTCACTTACGTCGTCCGAAAACAGTTACCGGAATGGTCGGTCCTGAAAGCAACAGCACGCGACACCGTCAGTTCCCAGCACGGTGCGGCGTCAAGTTCCCAGCCCCTTGCAGCGTGTTCCCAGCACGGTGCGGCGTCAGTTCCCAGCACTTTACAGCGTCAGCTCGAAGCACCGTGCAGCGTCAGGTCCAAGTTCAATCGAGCCGGTACTTCGCCAGATAATACGACAGCGCGCGCTGGCTGATTCCCATCAGCTCCGCGGCCTCTTTTTTCACGCCGGACGCACTGTCCAGCGCCCGGCGAATCGTTTCACGCTCGACCCATTCGATGTTCTGCCGCAGTTTCAGCGACGGCAAGCCTGTGGTCTGCGGCGTGGCCGCGCCGATCACCGACACCGCCCGGGCCGTGATCACCGGACCCGGCGAGAGGACGACGGCGCGTTCGATGGTATTCTCCAACTCGCGCACGTTGCCCGGCCAGTCGTACTGCTGCAATGCCGACAGCACGCCGTCCTCGATCCGTTCGACGCGGCGGCCGGTGCGCTGCGCATGCTTGCGCACGAAATGGTCGACGAGCGGCGGAATGTCCTCGCGGCGCTCGCGCAGCGGCGGAATGTCGATCGGGATGACGTTCAGGCGGTAGAACAGGTCCTCCTGGAACCTGTTGTCGCTCACCATCTGCCGCAGGTCGCGATTGGTCGCCGCGATCACGCGGACATCCACCTTCTCGGTCCGTTCGGCGCCCAGTGGCTCGAACTCACGTTCCTGCAGGACGCGAAGCAGCTTCGACTGCAGCGCCGGCGTCAACGTGCCGATTTCGTCCAGGAAGATCGTGCCGCCATCGGCGAGCGCGAACTTGCCCTTCTTGGTCGTCGTTGCGCCGGTGAACGCACCGCGCACGTGGCCGAACAGCTCCGATTCGAGCAGCGTTTCCGGGATCGCCGCGCAATTCACTTTGATCAGCGGCATGTGCCGCTGCGCACTGCGATCGTGAATCGCGCGCGCGACCAGCTCCTTGCCCGTACCCGTTTCGCCGGTAATCAGCACGGTGCTCTTGGTTTCGGCGACGCGTTCGGCGCGCCGGATCACGCCCACCATGGCCCGGCTCCGCCCGATGATGCCGTAGTGATCGAACTGTTCGTCGCGTTCGCTGAGCAGGTATCGATACTCCGTCCGCAGCCGCTGATGATCGAGCGCACGGCCGACGACGACCAGCAGTTCGTCGATTTCGAACGGCTTCTGCAGATAGTCGAACGCGCCGAGCTTCATCGCCTCGATCGCGCTTTCCACGGTGGCGTGCGCCGTCATCATCACAATCTGCGGCCCTTCCCCGCGCTCCGCTGCCGCACGGACGCGCTCGGCGGAAGCCCCGTTGCCCCGCTGCGCCGCTGGCGGGGCGCTGCGCGCATCGCGGACGTCGGTCCGGCCTTCGCTCCCGGCCACGAATTCGCGAATCAGGTCGAGGCCGCTCGTCTCCGGCATGATGTTGTCGACGACGAGGACGTCGAACGGCCGTTCGGCGAGCAGCCGGAGCGCCTGACGGGGATTGGTCGTTTCGACGATCTCATGTCCCGCGGCTCGAAGCGCGCGCCCGAGGGCCTTCAGGATTTTTTCCTCGTCGTCCACGAGGAGGATCGAACCGCGATGTCCATTCATGTTGCGTGCACGGCGGGGCCGGTCCGGCCGGCGGTCGAGTCAACATGCTCCCGTGGGAGCGTGCCTGTCTGAAGCGGCAGCTCGATAGTAATCTCGGTACCGCGCCCCGGCGCACTCGAGACCTGAATCGTCCCGCCGAGTCCTTCGACGATGTTCTTGGCGATCGGCAGTCCGAGACCGGTCCCGCCCCGCTTCGTCGTGAAATATGGATCGAAGACGTGTGCCAGGTCCGCCGGCGCGATGCCGACGCCGGTATCGGCGACGACGATACGGGCGCGCCGGCCGGCGCGGCCGGTGCACAGCGTCACGGTCCCTTCCGGTCCATGGCCGCCGGCTGCATGTCTCGCGTTCACGAGCATGTTGACCAGCGCGCTGCGGAGACGCTCCGGATCGGTCATCAACGACGCGATCGACGAATCGAGATTGAGCTCGATGACAGGACCGGCGCCGGATGCCTGCGCCGCCGTCGCCGACTCCCGGCACAGCGCGTTCAGGTCCACCGCGGTCAGCTCGAACGAGATCGGCCGTGCGAAGTCCAGTACTTCGTTGACGATGCGGTTCAGACGCGCCACTTCTTCGTCGATGTCGGCCACCGCTTCGCGCATCGCCTCGACCGTCACATCCCGGCGCCTGAGCGTGTGCAGCGATCCTTTGATGATCATGAGCGGATTGCGGATCTCGTGGGCGATGACGGTGGACAGCCGGCCGAGGGCGGTCAACCGTTCCTTCTGCGACATCTCGCGCTGAAAGCGCGCGACCGAGTCGGTCAACGTGTTCAGCGTGGTCGCCAGCAGCCGCGCATCTTCGTCGTCCCACCGGTTGCCGTGACGCACGGCGATTTTCTGCGTCAGATCGCCCGTGGCGGCGACGTCGCGCATCACGCTGGTAATCGCGGCCAGCGGGCGCGTGATGGTGCGCGCGACCGCGAAGCTCAGGATCGTCGCGAGGAGCACGGCGAGCACCGCCGCGGCGCCGAGATCACGGTTGATGGCGAACAGCGCCTGAAGTTGCAGCGTGCGCGACCGGAGGATCAGGGCCACGGGACCCGATGAGGGAGATCGGCTGGCGGCCGCCGAGAGCGGCTGCGGCAGGACCTCGTACTCGCCGGACGCGAGCTCGACGCGCGAGATCCCCGAGGTGTGGAGACGCTCGGCGAGTGCGGGGTAGTCTTCCCGAGGCAGCGTCGCCGCCAGGATCTGACCGTCCATGCCGAAGGCGATGTCGCTGCCGGTGATCTTCTTCAATTGGGCCGCCAGCGCATCGTCCAGCAGAAACCCCGCGCTCACGGTCCCGAGCACCGACGGCACCGGCTGATCGAGCCGGACGGGGACGGTGACGACTTGCAGGATGCCCTTCGGCTGCGGCAGCAGACTGAGACTCTCGAGGCCGGCGAGCGCATCGCGGACGGCTGGCTGGTGCGCGGCGATTTCGCCGGCACGCGGCGATCCGCCGGCGGCATACAACACTTCACCCCGCTGGTTCGTCAGCAGGAACAGGCTCGCACTGAGCTGCCGCTGATAGCCGACCGCCACGTCCGCAACCGTCGTCGGATCGTTGGTATCAATCGTCGCCTTGAGCTTCGGCAGATCGGCGATGAGACGCGCCATCAGCATGAACAACTGCGTGCGATCGGCGCGGAGCTGATCGACCTGGGCGCCCGTCGCGATGATTTCCCGTTCGAGCGTCCGCTCGGCCTCTTCGGTCACGCGCATGCTCACGAGGTAGATCGCCATGCCGATGCACAGGACCGCCAGCAGGGCGCTCGCCAGGAACATCCGGCTCCGCAGCGAAGAGAGCACTTTCATCGCACGGCGAAATCCTGTTCGGCGCTGCCGCCGTCGGGTACGGTCACCGTTTTCGGCTCGCTCGACGTCCCCTCGTTCCAGGCGATCACGCTGTACGTGCCTGGCGGAACGTTTTCGATCCGGTAACGGCCGTCCGTATCGGTCATGGCGAAGAACGGATGCCCGAACACGAGGATGAAGGCATTCATGTGCGAGTGGATGTCGCAGAATACGCGGACAATGCCCGGACTGTCGAAGCGGATGGACCGGGAGCGTCCGGCGGCGTAGCGGCCGAGATCGAAGCGCGCAGGCTTCGAGAGCGAAAACACGTTGTGGTAGAACTTGTCGGAATTCGGGAAGTCGACGGACGTGCCGGTCGTGATCGCCAGCACGTGCGGCACGAATGTTTCGTTCCGTTGATCCATGACGGCATGGCCGGCGTCGTTCGTTTCGAACGCGCCGCGCGGCGCCGACTCCAGATACACGACGGAACGACGGACGTCGGGGATGTCGCGGTCGCGGGGCATTCCAAAATCGGCGACGCCCGGCCGTCGATCCATCGGCGCCGCGACTCGCCGCACGTTGACGCGGCCCCGGATGAACCCCGGCCGCCCGGCGCTCGCGCGCCCTTCGCTCGCGCGACCTGCGGTCGCCACAAAGGACACAAAGGATACAAAGCACACAAAGGATACGAAGAACACGCAAACCGAAGCACCGGACCTCGCAACGCGTGGGGCAGGGCCCCTGGGTGTCGACCGGGCGTGGACGGCACTAAGTGTCCATAGAGCGGGGCCATCCCTCTGTGTCGACTGGACAGAGCTGTCCCTTTGTGTCCTTTGTACCCTTTGTGTCCCTTGAGCCATTAAAACCAGTACACCGCCTGCGCCGCCCCGAGCTTCCCGATGCGCAGCAGCGGACCGCCGTTCCGGTTGTTGCGTTGGTACGACAGCTTCACCACCAGATTGCGCTGAATCGACCAGCCGGTGCCGATTTCCACGCGCGTGGTGGGCGCGTCCCAGGGCAGCGTGCCCTGGTCGAGCGTGCCGGTGATGCGGCTGAACCCGAGATGATCGTATCGGGCCGCGGCATAGAGGCCGGGCACCAGCCGGTAGCGGCCCTCCACGGATGTCGAGACCGCCCGCAGCGGCAGGGTCAGGACAGGTGGGCGGACGACCGGCAGACGCCAGTCGCTGACAATCGTCTCGAATCGCAGCAGGTAGTAGTCGCGCGAGTACTCGACGTCGGCGCCCAGCGCCTGCTGGGTGAACTCGCGATCGTGGCCATCGCCGGCTGCGGCACGCGCAGCCGCCTCGGTCACGAAGGGGCCGCGCGCGGCCGACGTTCCCACGAGAAGTCCGGCGGCCGGGCGGATCTCGACGCGCCCGGCGATCTGCGGCCGGCTGTTGTCGTCGGTCACCAGCGGATTGGCGACGGTGCCCGCCGAGAGTGACGCGGCCGCCGAGATGAAATCGCTGCCACCGTGCACTTGCACGCCGGTATCCCACCGGAACGCGCTGACCAGCGGTACTCCGCGAGCGGGCGCCGGATCGCCAATGGAAAACCGATCCAGCCACCCGCGCCCGCGGTTGCGAAGAAGCTCTTCGGCGCTGGCCGGAAGGGCATCCGGACGGAGCGATGTCAGATACTGGTACGCGAGCGGATATCCGATCAGCGGGTTGTCGGTCGGGTAGGTCCGCCGGGCGAAGGCACCGAAGGTCGGAGGGATGCGTCCCGCCTGAATGTCGAAATTCCGCGCGCGCCACGGTCGAACGCGAAGATACAGCGCGTACGCCTCCGGCCGTTCCAGATTCTCGGTCCGCAACTCGCCCACGACGGTGAGGCGGTCGCCGCCCTTGACGATGCCGGAGATGTCGATGCGCATCGTGCGCAGGGCAGAATGCTCGTAATCGGTGTAATCGAAGAACCCCCGATCGCGGGATCCGAACGACGCCGAGACGTCACCCGCGATGGTGACGTGGCCGTCCGCAAACACGAGCGGGCTCGACGGCAGCGTTTGCGCGTACGACGCTGGGACGCTGCCCAG
>QHWF01000084.1 GCA_003222455.1 Acidobacteriota bacterium | reverse complement strand
ACTTCGTGGCGTCTCCGCGCCATGCCGACATGCTGCTGGTAACCGGGCCGGTCACGCGCAACATGGAAATCCCGCTGCGGCGCACGTACGAAGCGACGCCAGCGCCCAAAATCGTGGTTGCGCTCGGTGACTGTGCCGGTACCTGCGGTGTCTTCGCGGGCAGCTACGCAGTGGTCGGTCCGGTCCACCAGGTCATTCCGGTCGACATCTCGATTCCCGGCTGTCCGCCCGAGCCGGCCGAGATCCTTCGCGGAATTCTGCACGGCCTCGATCGCTTTTCTGAACGGAAGGGCCTCCCCTCGGGACCGGCTGCTGCACGGGCGCAGCGATAAATGTCACTGGCCGCCACCGCGTTGTGGCTCATGGTCATGGCCTTTGGCGCCGGCGCGGCGGCCGGGACACTCGCGCGGACGGACCGGCTCGTTCGTCTGATCACCGGGGTGGCCGGCGCATTCGGCGCCGCGTGCGGCCTGGCCGCCGCGCTCGCCGTGCTCGTATCGGGTCAGCCGGTCGACGCCGCCTTTCCACAGATCCTCGCGCCCGCAGGCGGGCTTGCCATTCACCTGGATCGTCTCGGGGCCGTGTTCCTGGCGCTCGTGGCCGGAGTGAGCCTGTCGGCGGCCTTTTACGGTGTGGCCTACACGGCGTCGTACGAAGGCCGCTATTCGCTTCGCCTGTTCGGCGTGATGTTCAACGGCTTCCTGGCCGGCATGAGCCTGGTCCCCTGCGCCGCGAATGTGTTCAGCTTCCTCCTCGCCTGGGAGCTCATGGCGCTGACGTCGTACTTCCTCGTGATGACGGAGAGCGATCACGTGGAGACGCGGCAGGCCGGTCACTGGTACATCGCGATGACCCACGCGGGTTTCGTGCTGCTGCTGCCGATGTTCCTGTTGATGGCGCCGTCCATCGATGCGACGGCGTTTGCCGACTTGCGCGCCGGCGCGGCGGCGCTGCCGGCGGGCGCACGCTCGGGCGTGTTCGTCCTCGCCCTGCTGGCGTTCGGGTCGAAAGCCGGCGTCGTACCGCTGCATGTCTGGCTGCCGCGCGCGCATCCCGCGGCGCCGTCTCACGTATCGGCGCTCATGTCGGGCGTGATGATCAAGCTGGGCATCTACGGTCTGCTGCGCGTCACGCTCGATTTTCTGGGACCGGGTCCGGCGTGGTGGGGCGGTCTGGTCCTGCTCGCCGGTTCGCTGTCCGCGCTGGTTGGGGTGCTCTACGCGCTGACCGAGAATGATGTGAAGCGCCTGCTGGCGTATTCCTCGGTGGAGAACGTGGGCATCGTGCTGCTCGGGATCGGCGCCGGCATGGTTCTCGCCAGCTATCAGCTTCGCGCGCTCGCCCTGGTCGGCTTCAGCGCGGCCGTGTTCCACGCGATCAATCACGGCGTCTTCAAGTCGCTCCTGTTTCTTGCCGCCGGCAATGTCGTGCACGCGACCCGCACCCGGAACATGGAGCAGATGGGCGGCCTGGTCAAAGGGATGCCGTATACCTCGCTCGGTTTTCTGGTGGGATCGATGGCGGCGGCCGCGCTGCCGCCGCTCAACGGCTTCGCGTCGGAATGGATGGTGTTTCAGGCGCTGCTCACCGGAGCGCAGATCCCGCAGGCCGAAGTCGCCATCGGCACGCCGCTGGCGGTTGGCGTGCTCGCGTTGACCAGTGGTCTCGCCGCGGTCTGTTTCGTGAAGGCCTTCGGGATTGGCTTCCTGGCGATCGCGCGGTCGGGCGCGGCGTCGGCGGCCCGCGAGCCGCACTGGTCGGCGAACGCGACAACCGGCGTGCTGGCCGCCGGATGTCTCGCGCTCGGGCTGTTCGCGCCGGGCGTCGTGATCGGGATCGGCGGACTGCTCGCGGAGGTCCAGCGGATCGGCGAGTCGATGCCATCTGCCGCCGGCCCGGTCTGGCTGATGGCGCCGAACGGCGTGGCGCGCGTGTCGCCGCTGCTGATCGGCGTGATGCTGACATCGCTCGTCGGCGTCGTCGCGGTGGCGATCGCCGCGCGCGGCCTCGCCATCCGCCGCGAGGATACCTGGGGCTGCGGACGCATCGGCCAGACGCCGCGCATGGAGTACACGTCCTCGGCGTTTGCCGAACCGCTGCGGCGGATTTTTTCCGAGCTGTACCGGCCCAACGTGGATCTCAGCGTGAGCGTCGATCCCGAGGCGCCGCATTTCGTGCGCTCGATCACGTACACCAGTCAGCTCGCGCCCTGGATCGAAACGGCCGTGTACGACCGGGTCACGCGCGGCGTGCGCGCCATCGCGATCCAGGTACGCCGGATTCAGGCGGGATCCGTGCACCTCTATCTTCTGTACGTGGCCGCGGCGCTGTTCCTCGCGCTGGCGTCGGCGTGGTGGTTCGAATGAGCCGCTATCTCCTCGCGGCGGTGCAGACGATCCTCGCCGTGGTGCTGGCGCCCGCGCTCGTCGGTTTCATCCGTTGGCTGAAAGCGCGTCTGCAAAGCCGCCGCGGTGCCCCGGTGTGGCAGCCGTATTTCGAGTTACAGAAATTGTTCGTCAAGGAGGCGGTGGTTTCGCACACCGCGTCGTGGCTGTTTGCAGCGACGCCGTTTGTCGTGTTCGGCACGGCCGTGGTCGTCGCGTCGTTCGTGCCGTTGATCGTCGCGGCGCCGGGCGCGGTCGTCGCCGGCGACCTGTTTGCCGCGGTGTATCTGCTCCTGCTCGGGACGTTCTTCCTGGCGCTCGCCGCCCTCGACACCGGCTCGCCGTTCGGCGGCATGGGCGCAAGCCGCGAAATGACGGTCGTCGCGCTCACCGAGCCGACCGTCGCGTTGTCGATCGTGGCGCTGGCGCTCAGCGCAGGCTCGACGAGCTTCCCGGAAATCGTCGCGCGAACCATTGCCGAGCCGGGCAGCGCACTTGGTTCCGGTCATCTGCTCGCGTTCGCGGCGCTGTTCATCGTGACGCTGGCGGAAACCGGGCGGCTGCCGGTGGACAACCCGTCGACGCACCTGGAGCTCACGATGATTCACGAAGCGATGGTGCTCGAGTACTCGGGTCCATATCTGGCGCTCGTCGAATGGGGCGCGGCGCTGAAGCTGTTCGTCTTTCTCGCGCTCGCCGCGAATCTGTTCATGCCGTGGGGCATCGCCGTGTCGGTCTCGCCCATCGCCCTGATCGGCGGGCTCGTGAGCCTCGTGCTGAAGCTGATGGTGCTCGCGACCGCCATTGCCGTCCTGGAGACGCGCGTCGCGAAGCTTCGCCTGTTCCGCGTACCGGAGCTGTTGAGCGCGTCGTTCGTGCTCGCGCTGCTCGCGGTGGTCTCGACGTTTCTCGGGAGGTGATCGGTGACGCGAACGTTCTCGCAGCTCGTGACGCTCGCCAGCAGCGGGATGCTGCTCACCGCCCTGATCGTCTTGTGGCGCAAAGGCGTGCCCGCCTACATCAGCGCATACAAATGGCAGGCCTGGCTGCTCGCGGCGTTGATGGCGATTGTCGGGTACTTCGCCGATGATCGGCAGTTGTACGCCATGTCGGTTGTGCTCGTGCTGCTGAAGGGCGTGGCGATTCCCAGATTGCTCGCTACGATGCAGCGCCGGTTCGGGGCCGAGCCCGCGACCACGCCGTACGTGAACACGGAAACCTCACTCTTGATCGCGGGGCTGCTCGTGCTGTTTGCGTACGTCATTGCGCGTCCCTTGATGGCCGTCACCGAGCTCCCGACCCGCGAGGGGCTGCCGCTCGCCATCGCGCTGCTGTTCGTCAGCCTGTTCATCATCGTGAGCCGCAGGAAGGCGATCACGCAGGTGATCGGGTTCCTGATGCTGGAGAACGCGATTGCGCTCGTCGCGGTGGTCGGCACCTACGGCGTGCCGGTCCTGGTCGAATTCGGCGTGTTTCTCGACGCGCTGATGGGATTTCTCGTCATGCAGATTTTCGTGTATCAGATTCACGAGACGTTCG
Source organism: Acidobacteriota bacterium (assembly GCA_003222455.1). GTDB lineage: Bacteria > Acidobacteriota > Vicinamibacteria > Vicinamibacterales > CAVVIG01 > QHWF01. The sequence goes on along the minus strand of QHWF01000084.1, from coordinate 3,615 downwards.
ACACCATCGACGTCGAGCAGCTCACGCGCCTGAGGCACTAGAGAACGTCACGATCGAACGCAGAGGTCGCAAAGGGCGCAAAGTAAAGGCAGGGTTTCTTTGCGGCCTTCGCGGCCTTTGCGTTCCACGGTGGCGTCGCTTAGTCGGACACGCTCTTAGCAACTGAGGTACCGCCGGCCAGATGATGATGCTGTTCCTGATCGGGCCGCCGCTGGTGGCTGCGAGCGTCGCGGTCGCCGTGCGGCCGTATCGGACATGGGTCGGCTGGGTCAACGTGATTGCGGCGGGCCTGTCGCTGGCGGTCAGCCTCGCTGCGGCGCTGGCGACCGCAACGGGTGCGCCGCCTCCTCTGGCGCGGGCAGTCGCCGCGCGGTTCGACGCGCTGTCGGCGCTCCTCGCCGTGTGTATCGCCTTCGTCATGCTCCTGGCATCGTCGCTCGGCCCGGGCCTGGCCGACCAGCGCGACGATCCGTCGGCGCGCACGTTCCGTGTGTTCATCAATTTGTTCGCGGCGACCATGCTCACCGCCGTCACGGTCCAGAACGTGGCGCTCATGTGGGTGGCCATCGAGGCGACGACGATCACGTCCGCCATGGTCATTCCGTTGCGGCGAACCAAGGCGTCTGTGGAAGCGTCGTGGAAATACATTCTCATCTGCTCGGTCGGCATTGCGCTGGCGTTCGCCGGCACGGTGCTCGCGTATTTCGATTTCGTGGCCACGGCTGGCCAGGTGCCCGATTCGCTGAACTGGAACGTCCTGCGCGCGGCGGCGCCGTCGCTCCATCCCGAGCCGCTGCAGCTCGCGTTCGCCTTCATTCTGGTCGGCTACGGCACGAAGGCCGGGATCGCGCCGATGCACACGTGGCTGCCGGATGCGCACTCGGAGGCGCCGTCGCCCATTTCCGCCATGATGTCCGGTGTGCTGCTGGCGGTGGCGTTATACGCGATCGCGCGGTGGAAGGTGGTGATCGACGGCGCCGTCGATCCCCGCTTTACGACGGGCCTCCTGCTGGGATTCGGGCTGGTCTCGATGATCATCGGGACCTTCAGCCTCGTCATCCAGCGCCACTACAAACGCATGCTCGCCTACTCCAGCATCGAGCACATGGGGCTGGTCAGCATCGGACTGGCCCTTGGTCCGGCCGGCGTGTTTGCCGCGTGGCTTCACGTGGTGAATCACGCCGTTGCCAAGTCGATGAGCTTTTTGCTCGCCGGCCGAATTCTCCACCGGTACGAGACGGCGGAGATCCGGAAGGTGAGCGGCCTGCTGCAGGCCATGCCCTGGACCGGCGCACTGTTCGCCGCCGGCGTCCTGGCGCTCGTCGGCCTCCCGCCGTTTGGACTCTTCGTCTCGGAATTCCTGCTCGTGCGGGCGGCGGTCGCCGGTCATCACCTGTGGCTCGCCGGCGGGATCCTGCTCCTGCTCCTGACCGCGTTCATTTCATTGATTGGTCACTTGAATCAGATGCTGTACGGCAACGTGCCGGCCGGCGTGCCCGTGGGTGAACGGCGCGATTGGCCGGTACTGGCGCTCGCCGGATCGGCCGCGCTGCTCGTCGCGCTCGGCGTGACGGTTCCGCGGCCGGTTTCCGCACTCATCGATCAGTGTGCAGGTCTCCTCCCATGAGCAACGCGACGTCGATGCTGTCGGCATTGAACGCGGCGCCAATTGAGGTGAGCGAGGTTTCGACGCCGCGAGCCAACGAGGTGCATTGTCGCGTCGCGGCTGCCGCGGTCAAGGGCCTGGCCGATTTCGCCTGGAAGCAGCTCGAGTCGGAATTGATTCTGATGCTCGCCGACGATCGTCGTCAGACGCCGGCGCCCGCGTTCGCGGTCCACTACCTGTTCGCGAATCGCCGCACGGACCAGCTGCTCCACGCGTCCACGTACCTTGATGCCGGCGATCCCAGGCTGCCGTCGCTCGCGCCGTTCTGTTACCCGGCATCGCGTTTCGAGCGCGAAATCCGCGACCTGTTCGGCATCCGCGTCGTCGGTCATCCGGATCAACGTCCGCTCGTCAAACACGGCTTCTGGCCCGAACGGGAATACCCGCTGCGCAAGGACGCGCGCATCAGCGCACCAACCGACGAGGGGCAGCCGTTTCCCTTTACCGCGGTCGGCGGCGAAGGCGTCTACGAGATTCCGGTCGGCCCCGTGCACGCGGGCGTCATCGAGCCAGGTCACTTCCGCTTCAACGTGATGGGCGAGACCATCATCGACATGAAGACCCGTCTGTATTTCACGCACAAGGGCACCGAGAAGCTCTTCGAAGGACGCGATCCGTCCGATGGCGTGGAGCTGGCAGAACGGATCTCGGGCGACACGAGCGTCGGCCATCCGCTCGCCTACTGCCAGGCGATCGAGTCGGCCGCCGGTGTCGAGGTTCCGTTACGCGCGCGGCTCCTGCGCGTCGTTTTCCTGGAGCTCGAGCGTCTCTACAACCACATTGGCGACTACGGCGCCATGGCGAACGACACCGGCTTTGCGATTGCCCAGGCGCACTGCCTTCGCATTCGTGAGCGCCTGCTGCGCCTGAACAAACGGCTCACCGGGTCGAGGCTCCTTCGCGGTGTGCTCTGTCCGGGAGGTCTGTCGCACGATCCGGCCGTGCCGCCGGATCTCGTGGCCGAAGTCGAGGCGTCGGTCGCGGACTTCCTCGAGATCGTGACCATCTGCGCCAACAACACGCTGGTTCAGGATCGTTTCGAGGGCACCGGCGTGTTGAATCTCGAGCTCGCGCGCGACTTCGGTGTGCTGGGCTATGTCGCCCGCGCCTCCGGCATCGACATCGACGCGCGCCGCGATCACCCGTTTGCCGAATACGGACGGCTCGAATTCCAGGTCCCGGTGATGACGTCGGGCGACGTCAGGGCCCGTGCGGCCATGCGCGTGGAGGAAGTGCAGCAGTCGGCCGGCCTCGTCCGGCAAGCGGCCGCCCGTCTGACCGGCGGACCGGTGCGGTCGCCGCTCGACCGTCCCGGCGCGTTCGCCCCCGCGTGGGGAATCGTCGAAGGGTGGCGCGGGCGAATCGTCCACTGGGTGACGACGGGTGACGATGGCCGGCTGCATCGCGTCAAGATCGTGGATCCGTCGTTCTTCAACTGGCCTGCAATAAGTCGTTCAATCAGTCGTATTCCGGCCACGATTTGTGACCTCTCGTGAGGAATGTACGGTAATCGGCGCCCCATTTCCTCCAATCGAGAGGCAATCGGCAGGAACAATTCGGCAAATCGTTTTCCCATGTCATTGATTATCTGGACGGAATTGGCCGTAATACACAGCAATTGGAGGCCGGGCTCTGGTGGCACTGCTCTAGCACTGCCGCCGGGCGCATGTCAGCTCGAACATTCCGTCACTCAGTGACTGCATGCGCCATCGTCGCCGCACTGTGTGCGGCGGCGCCCCGCGCCCACGCCGCCGAACGCCTGTGCGACCCCTCCTTCGAGAACTGCCGCAACCAGCTGCTCTCGCTGATCGACAGCGAACTGATGGGCATCGACGTCGCGTTCTGGTTCATGGAGGACTCGCGCTACGCCACGCACATCATCAATCGCTGGAACGCGGGCGTGCCGGTTCGCCTGATCATCGACCCCAGGGCGAACCCGTCGTACCCGC